>NZ_BAABHO010000007.1:58547-157245 GCF_039542135.1 Actinomycetospora chlora | reverse complement strand
GCGGGCCGGGGCGGTCGGGCCGGGCGCGGTCGGTCCGGTCCCCGACGACACGGTCGCCCGGCCCGCGTCGGCGCCGGCGGGTGACGCGCCGGCGGCGACACCGCTCGCCGTCGCCGCCACGCCGGCGTCGGCCGCGTCGGAGCCCTCCCCGGCGCCCACCTCGACACCCGACGCCGAGGTGGAGACCACGCCGGAGGCGACCGCCGAGCCCGACCCGACCGTCACCGAGCCCGAGACGCGCGGTGCCGAGGAGGAGCCGGCGGAGGAGCCGGCCGGGGAGCCTGCGGCGGAGACGACCTCCGAGGAGCCCGCGCCCACTCCCGCGGAGGAGACGACGTGACCGCGGTCCACACCGCCCCGCCCCCGGCCGGCGACCCGCCGGGCGTCGGCACCGCCGAGCGGGCGGCGCGGGCGGGCGACCTCGACACCGCGCTGCGCACCGCCGACGCCGTCCTGCGGGATCCGGGCGGCGCCGACCGCGAGCGCGCGGCCGCCGTCCTGGCCGCCGTGCTCCCCCACCGCGGGCTGCTGGCCCGCGCCGCGGAGCTCCACCGGTGGCTCGCGGAGCGGGGCCACGCGGCGCCCGACGGCGTCGTCGCGCTGCTGGGGGTGGGGTCGTCGGCGGAGGCCCTGGCGTGCCCGGTCGGCGGCGCGAGCGCTCCCGGGCTGAGCGAGGCGGCGGACGCGCTCACCGCCCGCGGGGTGCTGGCGTCGGTGACCGGGGACTCCTCGACCGCGCTCTCGCTGCTCAGCCGGGCCACGGCCGCGCTGGCGGTGTGCGACCAGGAGGTGGTCCGCGGCGACACCCCGGCCGCGCTCGGCGCGCTCGTCGCCCTGCACCGCGGGGAGCCCGAGCTCGCCGCGCCCCTGCTCGACCGGGCGCTCGCCCTCGAGCTGGGCGGTCCCGCCCACCGGCGTCGCCACCTGCTGCTGCGGGCCTGGTGCGCGCTCTCGTCCGGCGACGGCGCCGCCGCGCGGTCGCTGCGGGCGCGGGCCGGCGAGGCGGGGCCGGCGGTCGTCGAGCCGCGCGACGAGCTGGTCGCCGTGGCGCTCGACGTCGCCCTCGCCCGCCGGGCCGGCGACGTGCGCGCCCTGCTCGACCTGTGGGCACGGGCGCGGGAGGCGCTCGTGTGCCACCCCGTCGACCTCTACGTCCTGCTGCCCGTCGGCGAGCTGGCGCTCGCGGCGGCCCGCCTCGGCGAGCAGGGCTGGGTGGCGCCGCACCTCTCCGAGGGCGACGCGCTGCTCGCGGCACTCGGCGAGCCGGCGCTGTGGAGCACGCCGTGGCACTGGTACGGCCTGCAGTACGCGATCGCGACCGAGGCCCCGGAGCGGGCCGAGACGCACGCCCGCGCGCTGGCCGCGGCGGCCGAGGTGGCCCACCCCGCCGTCGCCCCGGCCCGGGCGGCCGCCGCGTGGCTGCGGGTGCTGGCCGGGGAGGTCGACGCGGAGGAGGTCGCGGCCGCGGCCACGGGGCTGCGGGCGGCCGGGCTCGGGTGGGACGGGTCGCGGCTGGCCGGCGAGGCGGCGCTGCGCACCACCGACCGCCGCGCGATCTCGGCCCTGCTGGCCTGCGCGCGCGACCTGCACCCCGGGGTCACGGCGTCATCCGAGGTCCCGGAGCCGCGGGCGCCCGGGGTCGTCCTGACCGACCGGGAGCGGGAGGTCGCCGCCCTCGTCGTCGAGGGCCTGACCTACCGCGAGATCGGGGCGCGGCTGTTCCTGTCGGCCAAGACCGTCGAGCACCACGTCGCACGCCTGCGCCAGCGGTTGGGCTCGGCGACCCGCAGCGAGCTGTTCGGGGACCTGCGCGCGGCGCTGGGGCGCTGACTTCTCCCGAACGGCACCCACGGTCGCTGCGCCGGTGTGAGCATCGCGGTCGTGCCGGAGGGGGTCGACGTCCGTCCCGAGGACCTGCGTCGGGGTGCGGGGCTGCTGCGCGGGGACGCGGGGCGGGTGGGCGACGCCCTCGGCCGTGCCGTCGACGGGGCGGCGTCGGCGGCGACCGCAGCCGGCGACGGGCCGCTCGCGGAGGCGGCCGACGCTCTCGCCGGGCGGCTCGACGCCCTGCTCCGCGCGGTGACGGGCAGCGTCACCCGAGTGCGCGGACGCCCTCGACGCGGCGAGCACGCGGTACACCGCCACCGACACGATCGTCCTCCCCGGCCTCGGGCCGCCGCGCTGATGGCGCTCGCCGGGGATCCCGAAGCCTTGGTGGGCGCCGCCGACCAGCTGGCTGCCGCCGCGCGCGACCTCGGTGCCGCGGCAGACGGGCTGCTGGCCCACGGGAGGTCGACCGTCACCGACTGGTCGGGCCTCGCGGCGCCGATGGCCCTGGCGCGCGTCGAGGCCGACGCCCAGGAGGTGCGCCGGGCGGCCCACGCCGTCGCGGGCGTCGTCGGTCCGTTGCGGCTCTGCGCCGAGGAGCTGCGGACGGGATCCCCCGAGCGGGCGCTCGCGGCGAACGAGGCGGCCGCCCGCGCGTTCCGGGCGGCGACGGAGGCGCTGGGCGGGCCGGTGCCCGCGACTGCCGTTCAGAGCGGCGCGTCGGGGCTCGGCGAGGCCCTGGCGTCGGCGGGCAACCTTGCCGCGTCGGTGGGCAACGCCGCGCTGCACCACGTCCCGTCGGCGTTCGCCGTCCTCGGCGGCGGGGCCCTGGCCGCGGCGAGCGCCGCCGGCGTCCTGGGCGGCACGGTCGCCACCGCCACGGGCGTCGGCGCCCCCGTCGGCGTCCCCCTCACCGGCGCCTCGGCGGCGGGCCTCGCGGCGGGGGTGGGCATCGCCGGGGCGGGGGCGATCGACCTCACCCAGCACGCCCTCGGCGACGACCGCGTCGCGCCGTTCCGGGTCAACGAGGACGCCGGACCGCCCTTCGACCCGCCCGAGGAGATCACCGGCCTGACGAGGCATGGGCAGGAGCGCGCGGAAGGCCGCGACGGAGTCGGGGTGAACGACGAAGCGATGGCCGACGCCGTCGCCAACCCGACCTCACCGCCGGTGTTCCAGCCGAGGAGCGGGACCTATCGCTACGAAGGCAGGGATGCGGTCGCTTCCCTCAACGAGAACGGCGAGGTCGTGACCACCTGGGCCAAGACGTCGAACGGATGGAGGAACCGGTGAGCGCTCTGGATCGCTTGGACGCGGAGTCCGCGAAGACCATCCGCGAGGTACTCGGGCAACGGGCGCCCGACCTCCTCCGCGCCGTGGAGAGCAGCGATACACCGACGATGTCCCTGCGCGAACAGGTCAACGACGTCCTGGCTGACGAGATCGCGAGCGAGCTCACCGGACCCGAATGGGAGCCGACGCCCTACGGCGCCCGCGTCGAGAACGCGGTCGAACGGTTCCTCGTCGCCTACCAGATCACGAGGGGGGTCAGGGGCACCGAGGCCTGGCCTCCTGACCCCGACCTGCGCGGCCCCGGACGCGCGGGACAGCCCTGACGCCGGCGCCGGCCGCTGAGGCCCGCGCGGAGTCGCTCCTCGACGACCGAGGCCGAGGCCGAGGCGAGAAGGGAGATCGCTCCAGGTGCTCCGCCGAGGTCACCACACGGCCCCGGAGGAGCAGCGGGAGCGATCACGGCCCGCCGGCCACCCCGAGCGGCACGTTCCGCAGGCCCGCGAGCCTCTCGATCATGCGCACCGTGCCCCTCGCCCGACGCCCGCACCCCAGGAGCGGTTACTGGCCCGTATCGCTCGCTCAGCGAGCGATACCAGCCAGTAACCGCCGAACACGGCCGGGCGCGCTCACGCCCCCGCGAGCGACAGCGCCACACCGTCGGCGAGGAGCCGCCCCCGCCGCGTGAGGACGGCGCGGCCCCGGGCCCACTGCCCCGGGTCGAGGAGGCCGTCGCGGGCCGCGGTGTCGCCGGCGGAGCGGCCGGGGCCGTCGAGGGCCGCCACCGCCAGGCCGTCGACCGTGCGCAGCTCCAGGAGCACCTGCTCGAGGTGCGCCTCGTCGGGGGTGACGACCTCGCGCGCCTCCGCCGGCGAGCGCCCCGCCGCGAGGGCCGCCGAGTACCGCGCCGGGTGGCGGACGTTCCACCACCGCGTGCCGCCGACGTGGGAGTGCGCGCCCGGCCCGGCGCCCCACCAGTCGCCGCCGCCCCAGTAGACGAGGTTGTGACGGCACCGGGCGTCGACCGACCGCGCCCAGTTGGACACCTCGTACCACCCGAAGCCGGCGGCGCCGAGGACGTCGTCGACGATCTCGTAGCGGTCGGCGAGGACGTCGTCGTCGGGCATCGGGTGATCGCCGCGCGCGATCCGCCGGGCCAGCGCCGTGCCCTCCTCGACGATCAGCCCGTACGCCGAGACGTGGTCCGCGCCGGAGGCGAGCACGGCGTCGAGCGAGCGGCGCAGGTCGTCGTCGGTCTCGGTGGGCGTGCCGTAGATGAGGTCGAGGTTGACGTGGCGCAGCCCGGCCGCGAGCGCGGCGCCGGCCACGGAGACCGCCGCCCCCGGCGTGTGCCGCCGGTCGAGCACGGCGAGGACGTGGTCGACGTCGGACTGCATGCCCAGCGAGAGACGCGTGTAGCCCGCGTCGGCGATCGCCGCGAGCAGCTCGGGCGTCGTCGACTCCGGGTTGGCCTCGGTGGTCACCTCGGCGCCGGGCCGCAGCCCGAACGACGACCGCACCGCGTCGAGCACCGCCACGAGCCCGTCGCCGCCGAGCAGCGAGGGCGTGCCGCCGCCGAGGAAGACGGTGTCGGCGGGCGGGGGCGAGCCCAGGACACGGGCGGCCAGGTCGAGCTCGCGGCGCAGCCCCTCGAGCCAGGACGCCGGGGACGCCGGGTCGTCGGACGAGGTGAGCCCGAGGTCCGAGGCCGTGTAGGTGTTGAAGTCGCAGTACCCGCAGCGCGTCGCGCAGAAGGGCACGTGCACGTAGACCCCGAACGGTCGCGTGCCGAGCCCGGCGAGCGACGCGGGCGGCAGGGCGCCGTCGGCGGGCGCCGGCTCGCCGGACGAGGGGACGGAGGGCACGGATCCAGTGTGCGCCCGGCGATTGCCGTATTCCGGAACGCCCCGTTCGGTAGCGCGTGGGGGCTAGCGTCCGGATCATGTCCCGGGCCCTGCGCGCGGCGCTGACCTGCACCGTCGCGGCCGCCCTCCTCGTGTCGTGCGGCAGCACGCCGCCCCGCGCCGAGCGTCCCGCGGCGCCGGAGGAGGGCACCGGCCTCTTCCGCGGTCCCCAGCCGTGGACCGCCGACGTCTCGTCCGCGCCGGCGTCCGAGCGCAGCGCCGTGATCGCCGCGCTGGCGAACGCCGGCGGCTGGGGCAACGGCGGCGTGATGCAGATCGACTTCGGGATGCCGGTCCTGACCGCGGACGCGGGGACGCCCCGGACCACCGTCACCGGCACCCCGGACTACTGCGGTGGCGGCCCCGACTGCGACCCCGTGCCGGCCGAGGTGCCGCTGCCCGACGGCGCCCACGCGGAGGGCTCGCCCGACCTGACCTGCGACGCCGCGAACGAGGACTGCCACCTGCTCGTCGCCGACCGCGACGGCCGGCGCCTGTACGAGATCTACCAGGGCACCGGGTCCCCCGACGGCATCACCGCCGGCGCCCTCGTCGTCTGGGACCTCGACCGCACCTGGACCGACGAGCTGCGCGGCCCCCAGTGCACCAGCGCCGACGCCGCGGGCTTCCCGATCGCGGCGATGACCCCGACCGCCGACGAGGTCGCGGCCGGGCGCATCGACCACGCCCTGCGCTTCGTCCTGCCCAACGACCGCATCAGGGCCGGCGTCTACGTCCCGCCCGCCACCCACGCCGGCGGGCCGGAGAGCACCGACCCCGACGCCCCGCCCTACGGCGTCCACCTGCGCCTACGGTCCGACGTCGACCTCTCGGGCTACACGCCTGCCCAGCGCGTCGTGACCACCGCGCTGCAGACCCACGGCATGTACCTCGCCGACGGCGGGGAGATCGCGCTGACCTTCGCCGACGACCGGACGGGCACGGCGCGGTGGGCCGACCTCGGCATCGAGGCACAGACGTTCGCCGGCCTGCCCGTCGACGCCTTCGAGGTGATCGACCACGGCGCCGAGGTGCCGCTGACCTACGCGTGCGCACGCAACTGATCGGGCGTCGTCGAACGTCACGTGGAAAAGGACCCCCTGCTCGTGGCAGGCTCGTGGGCGTGCACACGCCGGGCGAGCTCCTCGTGAGTCGACGTCACGTCGACCTCGCTCGTCAGGCCAGCGCCCTCTGCCGGGCCTGCTGAGCGCGACGCACCGCCACCACACCCCAGCGGGAACCGCGCACACCTCGATCGAGGTCCGCCTCGCCGTGCCCGCGCGCGCCCGTGCACCACCCCCCGGAGGAACCCCGAACCATGGCCACTGGCTCTGGCGCCCCGTCGTCCGAGAACGCCACGACCTCCGAGGAGTCGTACGCGGAGACCACGCCGCTGCGTCACCCGGACGGCGGGCAGGACGCACCCCCGAAGCCCAAGCCGGCGAGGGCGCGCAAGGGCAAGGCCGAGGGCCAGTGGGCGCTGGGCTACCGCGAGCCGCTGAACAAGAACGAGCAGTCCAAGAAGGACGACCACCCACTCAACGTGCGGGCGCGGATCGAGAACATCTACTCCGTCCGCGGCTTCGACTCGATCGACCCGGCAGACCTGCGCGGGCGCTTCCGCTGGATGGGCCTCTACACCCAGCGTGCGGAGGGCTTCCCGGGCACCGACACCGGCCACGTCGAGGAGGAGGAGCTCGACGCCTCGTTCTTCATGATGCGGGTCCGCGTCGACGGCGGCGCCCTGACCACCGAGCAGCTGCGCGTCATCGGCGAGATCAGCCAGACGTTCGCCCGCGACACCGCCGACGTCACCGACCGCGAGAACATCCAGCTGCACTGGGTCCGCGTCGAGGACGTCCCGGAAATCTGGCGGCGGCTCGAGGCCGTGGGGCTCTACACCACCGAGGCCTGCGGTGACTGCCCCCGCGTGGTGCTCGGCTCGCCGGTCGCGGGCATCAGCGCCGACGAGGTCATCGACGGCACCCCGGCGATCGACGAGATCGTCGAGCGTTTCATCGGCGACCGCTCGCTGGCGAACCTGCCGCGCAAGTTCAAGACCGCGATCTCCGGGCAGCAGGACGTCGCGCACGAGGTCAACGACGTCAGCTTCGTCGGCGTCGTGCACCCCGAGCACGGCCCCGGGTTCGACCTGCAGGTCGGCGGCGGCCTCTCGACCAACCCGAAGCTCGCCGTGCGCCTCGGGGCGTGGGTGCCGCTGGACGAGGTCGCCGACGTCTGGCAGGGCGTCGTGCAGGTGTTCCGCGACTACGGCTATCGCCGGCTGCGTACCCGGGCCCGGATCAAGTTCCTCATCGCCGACTGGGGCCCGGAGAAGTTCCGCCAGGTCCTCGAGGACGAGTACCTCGAGCGGAAGCTCGTCGACGGTCCGGCCCCCGGGGAGATCGCCGGCATCATCGACCACGTCGGCGTCCACGAGCAGGTCGACGGCAACCACTACGTCGGCGTCGCCCCGCCCGCCGGACGCACCAGCGGCTCGACGCTGGTCGGCGTCGCGAAGGCCGCCGAGGAGGCCGGCTCCCAGCGCGTCCGGCTCACGCCGTACCAGAAGATCCTCGTGCTGGACGTGCCGCCGGCCCGGCTCGACGGCCTGACCACGGCCCTCGACCACCTCGGCCTGCCCGCCCGGCCGAGCCCCTGGCGCCGGGCGACGATGGCCTGCACCGGTCTGGAGTTCTGCAAGCTCGCCTTCGTCGACACCAAGAACCGCGCGGGCGAGCTGGTCGACGAGCTCGAGCAGCGCCTCGCCGACGTCCAGGACACCCTCGAGCACCCGATCTCGATCAACCTCAACGGCTGCCCGAACTCCTGCGCTCGCGTCCAGGTGGCCGACATCGGGCTCAAGGGTCAGATCGTCAACGACGCCGAAGGCAACCCGGCCGCGGGCTTCCAGGTGCACCTCGGCGGCGGCCTCGGCCTCGACGCCGGCTTCGGGCGCAAGCTGCGGGGGCACAAGGTGCTCTCCGCCGACCTCGGCGACTACGTCGAGCGTGTCGTGCGCTCCTACGCCGAGCACCGCCAGGACGGCGAGCGCTTCGCCCAGTGGGTCGTGCGCGCGGACGAGGCGCAGCTGTCGTGAGGCTCGCGGTGCAGTACTGCCCGTACTGCGGGGAGCAGGACCTGCGCCCGCGGGAGGAACCCCGCGGCGCCTGGGAGTGCGCCGACTGCCGCAGCACCTTCGTCGTCACGGGAGTGACCGCATGACCAGTACGGAGACCGACACCCGACGGTCCGAGGCCCTCGCTGCGGGCGAGCGGTTCGCCGCGCTCGAGGGCACGGTCGATCACGAGGAGCTCACCCGCCAGGTGCTGACCTGGGCCGCGGAGACCTACGGCGCCGGGCTCATCGTCGCGTCGAACATGCAGGACGCGGTCCTGGTGAAGCTCGGCGCCGAGGCCCGCGCGGGCGTCGACGTGCTCTTCCTCGAGACCGGCTACCACTTCGCCGAGACGCTCGGCACCCGCGACGCGGTCGCGCAGGTCTACGGCGTGCGGATCGTGCAGGCCGAGCCGGAGCTCACGGTCGCCGAGCAGGACGCGCAGTACGGCAAGGACCTCTTCGCCACCGACCCCGGGGCGTGCTGCGGGATGCGCAAGGTCGAGCCGCTGCGCAGGACGCTCGCGCGCTACGACGCCTGGGTCACCGGCGTCCGGCGCGTCGAGGCCCCGACCCGCGCGACGACACCGCTGGTCACCTGGGACGAGCGGCACGGCCTGGTGAAGGTCAACCCGATCGCGCACTGGACCGACGAGCAGATGGACGCCTACATCGGCGAGCACGCCGTGCTGGTCAACCCGCTGGTCGGCGAGGGCTACCCGTCGATCGGCTGCGCGCCCTGCACGGCCAAGCCGGCCCCGGGCGCCGACCCGCGCAGCGGGCGCTGGGCGGGCTTCTCCAAGACCGAGTGCGGGCTGCACGGATGACCGCCGCCCCGCTGGACGCCGTCCACACCGACCAGCTGGACGCCCTGGAGTCCGAGGCGATCCACGTCATGCGCGAGGTCGCGGGCGAGTTCGACCGTCCCGTGATCCTCTTCTCCGGCGGCAAGGACTCGATGCTGCTGGTGCACCTCGCGGCCAAGGCGTTCTGGCCCGCGCCGATCCCGTTCCCGGTGCTGCACGTCGACACCGGGCACAACTTCGACGAGGTCATCGACTTCCGCGACCGCGTCGTCGAGCGCTACGGCCTGACCCTCGAGGTCGCCCGCGTCCAGGACTACATCGACGACGGCCGGCTCCAGGAGCGGGCCGACGGCACCCGCAACCCGCTGCAGACCACGCCGCTGCTCGACGCGATCGCCGAGCACCGCCACGACGCCGTCTTCGGCGGCGGGCGCCGCGACGAGGAGCGCGCGCGGGCCAAGGAGCGCATCTTCTCCCTCCGCAACGCCTTCGGCGCCTGGGAGCCGAGCCGCCAGCGCCCCGAGCTGTGGAACCTCTACAACGGGCGCCACAAGCCCGGCGAGCACGTGCGCGTGTTCCCGCTGTCGAACTTCACCGAGCTCGACGTCTGGCGCTACATCGCGCGCGAGGGCGTCGAGCTGCCCTCGATCTACTACGCGCACACCCGCGACGTGTTCTCCCGCGACGGGATGTGGCTGACCAGCGGGCCGTGGGGCGGCCCGCGGGACGGCGAGGAGGTCGTCACCAAGACGGTGCGCTACCGCACCGTCGGCGACGGCTCCTGCACCGGCGCGGTGGAGTCCGACGCGTCGACGCTGGACGAGGTGCTCGACGAGGTGCGCGAGAGCCGCCTCACCGAGCGCGGCGCGACGCGGGCCGACGACCGCCTCTCGGAGGCCGCCATGGAGGACCGCAAGCGAGAGGGCTATTTCTGATGACCGACCTGCTCCGCTTGGCCACGGCCGGTTCCGTCGACGACGGCAAGTCCACCCTCGTCGGGCGGCTGCTCTACGACACCAAGTCGGTGCTCGCCGACCAGATGGAGGCCGTCGAGCGCGCCACCCAGGGCGGCGGGGACCCGGACCTCTCGCTTCTGGTCGACGGCCTGCGCTCCGAGCGCGAGCAGGGCATCACGATCGACGTCGCGTACCGGTACTTCGCGACGCCGCGGCGGTCGTTCGTGCTGGCCGACACCCCGGGCCACGTGCAGTACACGCGCAACACGGTGACCGGCGCGTCCACCGCGTCGCTCGCGGTGCTGCTCGTGGACGCGCGCCACGGCATCGTCGAGCAGACCCGCCGCCACGTCGCGGTGATGGGGCTGCTGCGGGTGCCGCGGCTGGTGCTCGCGGTCAACAAGATGGACCTCGTCGACTTCGACGAGAACACCTACTGGCGCATCGCCAAGGAGTTCTTCGGGCTCACCGAGGCCCTGGGCTACGCCGAGGACGACGTCGTCGCGATCCCGCTGTCGGCGAAGAAGGGCGACAACGTCGTCCTCGCCTCCGATCACACCCCCTGGTACGAGGGCCCGACGCTGCTCGAGCACCTCGAGTCGGTGCCGGTCGAGGGCGCCGACCACGCCGCCCCGTTCCGGTTCCCGGTGCAGTACGTGGTGCGCCCCCGCACCGAGTCCCACCCCGACTACCGGGGCTACGCGGGCCTGGTCACGGCGGGCACGGTCAGCGTCGGCGACGAGGTCGCGGTGCTGCCCGACGGGCAGCGCACGCGGGTCGAGGGCATCGACACCGCCGACGGCGAGCTCGACGTGGCCCACGACGGGCAGAGCGTGGTGCTCCGCCTCGCCGACGACCTCGGCGTCGCGCGCGGCGCGCTGCTGGCCGCGCCCGGGGCGCCGGAGCCCGTCACCGAGTTCGACGCGACGCTCGCCTGGCTGCACGAGAAGCCGCTGCGCCCGGGCGCCCGGCTGCTGCTCAAGCACGGCACGCGCACGGTGCAGGCGATCGTCGGCGCGGTGACCCACCGCCTCGACACCGAGACCCTGTCCGTCGTCGAGGACCCGGGCGAGCTGGGCATCAACGACATGGGCCAGGTCGCGCTGACCGTCTCCGAGCCGCTGCCGCTCGACCCCTACGACGAGATCGCGACCACGGGCTCGTTCCTGCTCATCGACCCCCAGGCCGGCGACACCCTCGCCGCGGGGCTGGTCGGGCGCCCGCTGGTGGCCCGCCCGCTCGACCGCTACTGAGCCGGCGATTACTGGCTGGTATCGCTCGCTGGGCGAGCGATACCAGCCAGTAACCGGCTCAGCTCACCTCGGTCAGCTTCCCCTGCTCGGTGGCGCAGGACCGGGGTAGCCAGGGGCGAGGAGCACCGCACCAGCGCAGGAGGTCCGCATGGGCGTCGAGTTCGTCGGGATGATCGGCACGCAGCACGTCTCCGAGATCCACCCGGCGTCCGGCCCGCCGATCGACCCGGACTTCGTGCGCCGCATCGTCACCGCCCACGACGAGGGCGGGTTCGACAAGGTGCTGGTGGGCCACAGCGCCTCGACCGCGGACGGGCTGCAGGTCGCGGCGTTCGGGGCCGCGCACACCGAGCGTCTCGGCTACCTCGTCGCGCACCGGCCCGGGTTCGTCGCCCCCACGCTGGCCGCGCGGTCGTTCGCCACCCTCGACCAGTTCTCCGGCGGCCGCGTCGCCGTGCACGTCATCTCCGGCGGCAGCGACGCCGACCAGCGCCGCGACGGCGACCACCTCGACAAGGCGGCGCGCTACCGGCGCACCGACGAGTACCTCGAGGTCATGACGCGCACGTGGACCGAGCACGAGCCGTTCGACCACCGCGGCGAGTTCTACGACGTCGCCGACGTGCACGCCACCGCGCGCCCGCTCCAGCAGCCGCGCATCCCCGTCTACTTCGGCGGCTCGTCGGCGGACGCCTACCGCGTGGGCGGCCGGCACGCCGACGTCTACGCGCTGTGGGGCGAGCCGCTGGCCGAGACCGCCGAGCAGATCGCGGCGGTGCACGCCGCCGCCCGCGCGGCCGGCCGGACGTCGATGCCGCGGATCAGCGTCTCGTTCCGCCCGATCCTGGGGGCGACGGAGGAGCAGGCGTGGGAGCGCGCGCACGACGTCCTCGACCGGATCACCGCGGCGGGCGGTGGTGCGGGCTCCTTCACCGGGCGGATGAGCCACCGCCGCGGGCACCAGCCGCCGGCCAACGTCGGCTCGCAGCGGTTGCTCGCCGCGGCCGAGCGCGGGGAGCTGCACGACCGCTGCCTGTGGACGCCGACCGCGGCGGCGACGGCCGCTGCCGGGAACTCGACGGCGCTGGTCGGCACCCCGGAGACCGTCGCCGCCGCCCTGCTGGACTACCACGAGATCGGCGTCACCACGTTCCTCGTCCGCGGCTACGACCCGCTCGACGACGCCGTCGCCTACGGTCGCGACCTGCTGCCCCTGGTCCACGCCGAGGTGGCCCGACGGACGCCCCGGGAGGCGAGCGCATGACACCTGACGAGGTGCGGGCCCTGCTCGCGGACATCGCGGCGGGCGCCGCCGCCCGCGAACGCCGCGACGAGAGCCCGTTCGACCAGGTCGCCGCCGTGGCGAAGGCCGGGCTGGGCGCGCTGTCGGTGCCCACGGACGAGGGCGGCGGCGGCGCGTCGGTGCGCGAGCTGATCGCGTTCGTCGTCGACCTGGCCGAGGCCGACCCGATCGTCGCCCACGTCCTGCGCACCCACTACAGCCAGGTGCTGGGCTTCCTGCAGAACTCCGACGCCGCCGTGCGCCGGCGCTGGCTCGACGAGGTGCTGGACGGGAAGGTCTTCGGCAACGCGATCAGCGAGGCCGGCCCGCTGACGGCCGGCAGCCACGAGTTCGCGACGCAGCTGCGCGAGGCCGACGGGCGTCTCGTGCTGAGCGGGACGAAGTACTACAGCACCGGCACGCTCTACGCGGACTGGATCGCGGTCGCGGCCGGGATGCCCGGCGACCGCGTGGCGACCGTGCTGGTGCCCGCCGACCGGGCCGGGGTGTCGGTGGTCGACGACTGGGACGGCATGGGGCAGAGCCGCACCGGCACGGGCACGACGTCGTTCGACGACGTCGCGGTCGAGCCCGGGGAGATCCTCTCGGTGCGGCCGCGGACGGAGCCGCGCCCGGCCGGCACGAACGCGTTCCTCCAGCTCTACCTGCAGGCGCTGGTCGCGGGCATCCTGCGGTCGGTGGCCACGGACGCCGCCGAGGTGGTGCGCTCCCGGGGCCGCACCTTCGAGCACGCACCGGCCCCGCGGGCGGTCGACGACCCGATCCTGCAGACGACGGTGGGCGAGCTGGCCGCGACGGCGTGGGTGGCCGAGGCGGCGGTGCTCGCCGCGGCCGACGCGATCGACGCGGTGCGCGCCGACCCCACCGATGAGAACCGGCGGGCGGCGACGCTCGCCCACACGTCGGTGAAGGTGCACCTCGACCGCGTGGCGCCGGCGGCGGCGACCGCGCTCTTCGACGTCGGCGGTGCGTCGGCGTCCAGCCGTGCGCGCAACCTCGACCGGCACTGGCGCAACATCCGCACGATCACCCTGCACAACCCGGCGTCGTACAAGGCCGCCGCGATCGGCCGCCACCTCGTCACCGGTGACCCGCTGCCGACGAACGCCTACTTCTGATCCCCGCTCTTCGGATCCCCGCCCCGGCGGTCCGTCTTCGCGACCGTCAGCAGCACGACGGCGTCCTCCACGGCCTCGAGGCGGTGGCGGGCGTCGGGCACGACGAGCAGGTCGCCCCGGCGCCCGTCCCACGCGTCGCTGTCGGACACGAGGCGCACCCGGCCGTGCAGCACGACCAGCGTCGCCTCGCCGGGGTTCTCGTGCTCGCCGAGCTCGCGGCCGCCGGTCAGCGCGATCACGGTCTGCCGCATGGTGTTGCCGTGCCCGCCCACCACCGTGTGGGCGGCCCGGCCCGCCGAGCTGGTGCGGGCGGCGCCGAGCTGCTGGCGGGCGCAGGCGTCGAGCGAGAGCTTCAGCATGGTCGTCCCCCATCCGTGGTGGTGGACGACCATGGTCGCGCACACCGTCGACCACCTCGTTCCGGCGAACGGCGTAGGTGCGCGGTCAGGAGGCGGCGTCCGCGCCCTCGTCGCGGACCCGTCACGAGGGCTCACGTGCCGTCAGGCACCCCGCAGGTGCTCGATCACCAGGTCCATCGCCGCCTCCAGGTGGGCGGAGCGGCCGGTGGAGCGGAGCACCTGCACGCCGCCCTGGATGCCGGCGATCATCGCGGCCGCCGCCCGGCCGGCGTCGAGGTGGTCGTCGACCTCCCCCTGCTCCTGCATCGCGACGATGCCCCGCCGGATCTCGCCTTCCCACCGCTCCAGCAACTGACCGACCACCTCCGCCGCGCCCGGCGTGCTGCCCACCTGGTCCATGAGGGTCGCGAGCGGGCAGTACGGGCCCTGCACCCGGTAGCGGGCGACGACGGCCTCACGCCACCGCCTCCAGGCCGCCCACGAGGTGAGCGCCCCGAGGTGGGGCTGCTGGTCGTCGATGACGCGGTCGGCCTCGAAGCGGGCGACGGCGAGGAAGAGCTCCTCCTTGCCGCCCGGGAAGTAGTGGAACAGCTGACCCTTGCTCGTCCCGGTGATCGCGCGGATGTCGTCGAGCGTCACGCCGGCCGGGTCGCCGCGGCGCAGGTGCGCCGACGTGCCCTCCACGATGCGCTGCCGTGTGGCGTGCCCCTTGGCCGTGAGCGTCACGGCCCCACGGTAGCCCAGCTTCTGGACTCGCGAGTCCAAAAATTGCGACCTACCGTCGCCGCCATGTCCTCACGACTCACGGGCCGGACGGCTCTCGTCACCGGCTCCACCAGCAACATCGGCCGCTCGATCGCCCTCGCCTTCGCCGCCGAGGGCGCCCACGTCATCGTCTCCGGACGGGACGCCGGTCGGGGCGCCGCGGTCGTCGACGCGATCCGCCACGACGGCGGCCGGGCCGACTTCGCGGCCGCCGACCTCGACGGCTCCCCGGCCGGCAGCCACGCCCTCGCCGAGGAGGCCACGCGGCGGCTCGGCGGTCGCGTCGACGTCCTCGTCAACAACGCGGGCGTCTTCCCGGCCCCGTCGACCCTGGACACCGACGAGGCGACGTTCGACCACGTCTACGGCGTGAACGTCAAGGCGGCCTTCTTCCTGACGCAGGCGCTCGTCCCGCCCATGATCGAGCGCGGCGACGGCGTCGTGATCAACCTCGGTTCGTGGATCACGCGGCTCGGGGTGCCGCGCGGCGCGCTGTACGCGTCCACGAAGGGGGCGGTGGAGACCCTGACCCGGGCGTGGGCCGCCGAGTTCGGGCCGCGCGGGGTGCGGGTGAACGCCATCTCCCCGGGGGTGGTCAACCCGCCCGAGATCGCGACGAGCGAGCTCGGGCCGCGCGACGCGCTCATGGTCGGGACACCCGCCGGCCGCGCGGGCCACCCCGACGCCATCGGCGCCGCGGCGGTGTACCTCGCCTCGGACGAGGCCTCGTTCACCCACGGCATCGTGCTCGACGTCGACGGCGGCCGGACCGGGGTGGCCGTGGCCGCCGCCTGACCCCGCTCACCGACGCAGCACCTCCAGGAGCGGCTCGGTCGGGGCCTGGACCGGGAGGAACGCCGCCTCGCGCAGGCGCCGTGCGGTGGGGCTGTCGGCGACGTAGCCCGCCCCACCGACCAGCGCCGCCTCCAGGCGGGTGGCGTCGCCGGCGAGACGGGCCGCGTCCTGGCGCAGCGCGGCCAGCTCGCGCGGCGCCGTCCCCGACGGTCGAGCGGCGATCCCGTGCAGGAGCCGGCGGGCGTCGGCGACGGCGTCCGCGACCTGCGTCGCCCGCGGCGACAGGGACGCCGCGACGCCCCGCAGCCGCGACCGGCCCTCGTCGACCGCCCGGCGGGCCAGCCCCAGGCAGAGCGCCGTCTGGACCAGCACCATCCGCGGTCGGCACGCGCCGACGAACGACGGCAGGTCCTCGCTGAGCACCCGCCCCGGGCCGACCGCCACGTCCTCCAGCGCGAGCGACGACGACGCGGTCGCGTTCATCGCGAGCAGGCGCGGGAACGGGTGGACGGTCACGCCGGGGTCGTCGACGTCGACCACCACCACCGCACGGGCCCGTTCACCCTCGTCGGGCAGGCGCACCGGGACGGCGAGCAGCGTGCCCGGGACGAGGTTGGACGCCCAGCTCACGGGCCCTGAGACCCGCAGCCCCGCCCCGTCGCGGCGGGCCTCCAGCGGCACCACATCGAACCCCGCGAGCTCGCGCAACGCCGGCGCCAGCCCGGTCGACCCGCACCGCTCGGCCCGGACCAGGGCCTCCACGTCGACGCCACCCAACCCGGCGTGCGCGTAGTAGTCGATCACCATCCGGTGGGCCCACACCGCGAACGCCGTCGCCAGGCACCGCGCCGCGAGCTCCTCGACCAGCGTCACCACCGCGGGCAGCTCGCCCGCGCGGTCGGGCCCGGTGCCGAGGTCGAGCAGGCCGGCCGCACCGAGCTCCCGCAGCGCCGGGCGCACGTCGTCGTCGCCCCGGTCGAGGGCCGGCGCGCGCTCGGCGACACGGTCGAGCAGGGCGCGGTCGACGACGTCGGTCACCCCTCCAGGGTGCGCCCCCACGGCCGCGCCCGCCGGGGCATCCCGACCCGGGCCTTCGGCAGGGCCACGGGCTCGACGCCGGCGACGACGGGGTTGGACACCGACCCGATGCCCTCCACCACCAGGGTCACGACGTCGCCCGGCCGCAGCGGTGGCGGGGCGGCGTCGCCCAGGTGGGCCCAGTGCTCCAGCAGGCAGCCGGCCCCGCAGGTCCCCGACGCGAGGACGTCGCCGGTGCGCAGCTCGGCACCGCGCGAGGCGTAGGCGACGATCTCCTCGAACGACCACGACATGTTCGCCGACGTGTCGCCGCCCCCGGGCAGGGCGACGCCGTTGACCTCGGCGTGCATCTCCAGCGCGAGGCGGTCGTCGCGGCGGTGCCCGGCCAGCTCGTCGGCGGTGACGATCCACGGCCCGAGGGTGTTGGCGAAGTCCTTGCCCTTGACCGGGCCGAGCCCGACCGGGATCACCGGTGGCATGAGGTCGCGGGCCGACCAGTCGTTGAACAGCGTGTACCCGGCGATGTGCTCGCCCGCCTGCTCCGGCGTGAGGTCCTTCCCGGGCTTCCCGATCACGGCGGCCAGCTCGAGCTCGAAGTCGAGCCGCTCGCAGCCCGGCGGCACCGCCACCGGGTCGTCGGGGCCGACGACGGCGTTCGGGTTGGAGAAGTAGAAGACGGGCTGGTCGTACCACTCCGGCGGCGGGGCCGTGCGTCCGAGCAGCTTGAGGCTGCCCTCGAGGTGCTCCTCGAAGGTGATGTAGTCGCGCAGCGTGGGCGGCGCCACCGGGGCGAGCAGCCGCACGGCCGACAGCGGGCGGGGCGACCCGTCGGCGGTCCGTGCCGCGAGCTCGTCGCGCGCGTCCGACGCCAGCAGCTCGTCGAGGTCGACGGCCAGCGGCTGGACGGCGTCACCGTCGACGACGCCGACCCGCGCCGTCCCCTCGATCTCGATCCGGGCGATCTTCATGCGGGGTCTCCCAGCTCGTGGGCGGCGATGCGGCCGAACTGCTCGAGGCGGTCGGCGCGCGGGCGGGTCGGGTCGAGCTCCTCGTAGACGTTGAGGACGTTCGCGGCGATGCGGCCCTGCTCGGACATGGCGGCGAACCGGCCGAGGTCGATCGACGCGACGGCCTCCTCGACGGTCAGGCCGGCCTCGAAGCGCTTGGTCGCCTCCTGCTCGACGAACACCAGGTAGTCGCGGACCCACCCGACGCCGTCCTTGTCGGTCAGCGGGCCGTGACCGGGGACGATGGCCGCGAGCGGCAGGTCGAGGATGCGGTCGCAGGCGGCGATGCAGCGCGCGACCGGCCCGGTCCACACCAGCGGGGCGCCGCCGATGAACAGGATGTCGCCGGTGTAGACGACCCGGGCGTCCGGCACGTGGACGATCACGTCGCCGGGGGTGTGCGCCGGCCCGACCTGGATGAGGCGCACCTGGCGGCCGCCGACGTCGAGGTCCAGCTCGCCGGTGAACGTCCGGGTGGGCGGGGTGGCGACGATCCCGGAGAGGTCGAAGGGCCCGGAGATCGAGCGGATGAAGTCGCCGAGCCGGTCGTCGCGGTCGGAGAGTCCCGCCAGCTCGCGGACCGCGGCGGGCGTCATCAGCGCCGCGGCGGCCGCCGACGCGACGATCTCCACCTCCGGCCCGGCGACGAGCTGGTTGCCGTGCCAGTGGTCGCCGTCGGAGTGGGTGTTGACCAGCGTGCGGATCGGGTGCCCGGCCGTGAGCGGCGCGACGGCGGCGAGCATGTCGGCGGTGTGCGGGAGGTCGTAGTGCGTGTCGACCAGCAGCGACACGCCGGCCCCGCGGACGAGCCCGCTGTTGCTCTCGCCCCACCGGCCCTCGGGGATGAGCCAGGCGTGACAGTCGCCGCCGAGGTCGTGGGGCCCCGGCGCGTAGCCCGCCGTCACGCTCGACCACCTGCCGGCACCAGACGGACCGGGAGCGTGTCGAACTTGCGCATGGTCCCGCTGGGGCTGCGGACCGCGTCGCCGGTGCGCTCGAACCGCGCCACCCGGCGGGTCAGCTCGGTGAGCATGGCCGTGGCCTCGAGGCGGGCCACCGGCGCGCCGAGGCAGAGGTGGATCGAGGTCCCCAGCGCCAGGTGGGTGCGGGCGTTCTCGCGGGTCACGTCCAGGCGGTCGGGGTCGGCGAACTGTCGGGGGTCCCGTCCCGTCGACCCCAGGACGGCGCAGACGGTGGCCCCGGCCGGGATCGCGACCCCGCCGACCTGCGCCTGCGCCCGCGTGCGCCGGTAGAAGACGCGGAAGGGCGCCTCGAAGCGCAGGAGCTCCTCGACGGCGTTCCCGATCAGGTCGGGCCGGGCGCGCAGGAGCTCCCACTGGTCGGGGAACTCCGTGAACGCGTCGATCGCGTTGCCCAGCAGCGCGCCCGTGGAGTCGACGCCGGCGAGCCAGATGGAGGCCAGGGTCATCAGGCGCTCGGGGCCCTCGGCGTGCAGGCCGCCGGTGGTGCCGCCCTCGTCGGTGATGAGCCGGCCCAGGCAGTGCGCGGGCAGGCCGGGGATGCCCTCACCGATCATCCACGCCAGCGCTGCGCCGAGCAGCTCGCCGTGGCGCGGGTCGGCCCCGGGCTCCTGGGCGCGGACGACGGCGTCGCTCCAGTCGACGAGGGCCTGGCAGCTCGGCGGGACGAGGCCGGTCAGCAGCGCCATGGCCCGGTCGGGCATCGGCTGGGCCAGGTCCGGGACGGCGTCGACCTCGCCCCGCGCGAGTGCGCCGTCGACGATCTCCGTGGCCGCGGCCTCGATGCCGGGCCGCAGGTGCTCGATCTCGGCCCGGGCGAACGGCGGCTGGACCGCCCGCCGGATCCGGGTGTGCTCGGGCGGGTCCGTCTCGATCAGCGGGTAGCGCTCGGTGCGGCCGAGCGCGCTCTCGTAGGTGGCGCCGTCGCCGGAGACGAACGAGCGGTGGTCGCGCAGCACCGCGGCGGCCTCGGCGTAGCCCGGCACGAGCCAGATGTCGCGCTCGGGCTCGTAGGTCGCCGGCCCCTGCTCGCGCAGCCGCGCGTAGAGCGGGTAGGGGTCCTCGAGGGCCTCGGGACGGTACGGGTCGAGATCGCCCGGCGGCAGCGGCGGAGCTACGTTGGACATACTTCTCCCTGGTGAGCGTGTTGCACTCGAGTGCAGAAGGCGGTGTCAGAACAGTTGCACCCGGGTGCAGAACGTGTCAAGGGTCACGGCGGGCCGACGACCCGCGACGTGCTCTACGAGGCGGCGGCGGCGCTGTTCGTGGAGCGCGGCTACGAGGACACGACGATGGCTGACATCGCCGAGCGGGCCGGCACGTCGCGGCGTACGGCGTTCAACCACTTCCCCAGCAAGGGCGACATCCCGATGCTGTGGACGCGGCGGATGGCTGACGTCGCCGTCGAGGTGATCACCGGCTCGACCGGCGACCCGGCGCCCCGGCGCATCCGCGACTACTTCCGCCTGATCAGCCGGCTGGTGGAGGCGGAGCCGGAGCTGACGCGGCAGATGATGCTCGGCTGGACCGCCGCGGTCGGCCCCATCCGCTACGAGTCCTCGCTGCTGGCCGACCTGCGGCCGTTGCTCCGGGAGGGCCAGGAACGCGGGGACGTCCGCACGGACGTCGACGTCGCCGAGGCCGCACGGACGCTGTCCGACGTGTACATGGGCGTGGTGTTCCGGTGGGTCCGCGACCCCGAGGCGCTCGGGTCGTTCCAGGACGTCGCCGACGGCGGGATCGAGCTGGTGCTCTCGGCGGTGCGGGCGCGGGACTGACCGCGGCCTCGACCGCCGCTCGGGCGAGGTGGCGGTGGGCTCGGAGCGTTTGCTCGAGTGTTTGCACCTGTTCTCGCGGATCGGCCCGTCGTTGTCGGGGTCGGCTCTAGAATCGAACACATGAGCGAACGCGGGGTCGGGGTGGTGGAGCGGGAGCTGCTCGACCGGGCCCGCGACGCCGAGATCGCCCGGCGCCGCGACTACTACGCGCGTCTGGAGCTGGTGGCCGAGCTGGACCGGGCGGCGGTGGCCGAGGTGACCGGGGACCGGGGCACGGTGCGGTTGTTGCAGGCGCAGTGGAACGTCGATCACGCCGAGGCCAAGCGGCTGCTCGACGAGGCCGGCGACCTGGTGGCGCGCCGGTCGTTGCAGGGCGAGCGGCTGCCGGCACGGTTCCCCTGCACGGCGGCCGCGGTGGCGGTGGGGGCGATCGGGCCCGGGCATGTCGTGGTCATCCGCCGGGCCATGGCTCGTTTGGAGCGTGTCGACGGGTTGGGTGTCGAGGACTGGGTGGAGGCGGATCGGTTCCTGGCCGAGAAGGCCCGCCAGATGTCCCCGGCCGGGCTCACCGCGCTGGCCAAGGCCCTGGTCGCGCACCTGGATCCCGATGGGGAGGCGCCGCCGGAGGGGGAGGACCGCCGCGACGAGCTGCACGTGGTCCGCCGCCGCGACGGCCGGCTGGACTTCAAGGGCAGCCTGCACGACCCGGCCGACGCCGAGGTGTTCCTCGGGGCCATCGACCCGCTGGCCGAGAAGCTGGGCCCCGAGGACACCCGCAGTCTCGAGCGGCGCCGCGCCGATGCGCTCAAGGAGGTCGTCGAGAACGCCGACCCCAGCAGCACGCCCGCGGGCGACGACTCCGCGGCCGGTGACGAGCCCGAGCCGGCGCTGATCCCGCAGCCCCGCCGACCCGAGCCCGCGACCAAGCCGCCGGCCAGGCCGTCGGGTTCGGGGCGGGTGTTGCTGACGCTGACGATGGACCACCGGTGGTTACAGCAGGCGGTGGGGCACGGGGTGCTGGACTCGGGGGCGCTGGTGCACCCGCAGTCGGTGCGGCGGCTGGCCTGCGACGCCGGGATCATCCCGATGGTGCTGGGCAGCCGCTCCGAGCCGCTGGATGTGGGTCGCCAGCAGCGCACCGCCCCCGACGCGATCCGCCGCGCGCTCGTCGTGCGCGACGGGGGTTGCGCGTTCCCGGGCTGCACCCGCCCGCCGCAGCGCTGCCACGCCCACCACATCCAAAGCTGGCTCGACCACGGCGACACCGCCGTGGAGAACATGTGCCTGCTCTGCCGGTTCCACCACCAGCTGGTCCACCACGGCCACTGGACCATCACCATGATCGACGGCCGGCCCTGGTTCACCCCACCGGACTGGATCAACCCAGACCGACAACCCCGGCCCGGCGGCCGACCACGAGCGGTGAGCTGGGCAGGAGGCGCAGTCGCCGCCGCCTAGGGTGGCGAGGAGTCGATCAGCCGTGGGAGGCACCGTGTCCGGACCCGAGCCCGTCGGCCTGCTCGAGGGCCTGCGCACCACGCCGGCGCGGCGCTACCTGGCCGCGACGCCGATCCCCGACGAGGTGCTGTGGGAGCTGCTCGACACCGCGATCCGCGGCCCGTCGGGAGGCAACCGGCAGACGTGGGGCTGGCTCGTGGTCACCGACCCGGCGGTCAAGGCCCGCATCGCCGAGCACTACCAGCAGGGCTGGGAGAAGATCTACGGGGTGCGTCGCGAGGAGCTCCTCGACCCGGACCGCGACGACGCCGCGACCGGCCTGACCCCGGCGTCCTTCCGCGCGGCCGACCACCTGGCCGGGCACCTCGCCGAGGCGCCGGTGTTCGTCGTCCCCGTGCTGCGCCACGCCGCCGACTCCACCGACAAGCGCCTCGGCGGCTCGATCTACGGCGCCGTCCAGCAGTTGCTGCTGGCCGCCCGCGCCCACAGCATCGGCGGGGTGCTGACGTCGCTGCACCTGATCACCGGCGAGCGGGAGATCGACGAGCTGCTCGGGCTGCCCGAGGACGCGGCGACGATGGGCCTGGTGCCGCTGGGCTACCCCGCACGTGGCCGCTTGGTCGACGCCGCGACGCCAGCCCGTCGAGCAGGTCGTGCACTGGGAGCGGTGGGGCGCGACGCGCGAGCGCCGTTGACAGCCGCACGACCGTCGGCGGAGTCTCCACCGTGACCTCCACGACCGCCATGCAGAAGGGCGACCTCGCCGCCGCCCCGTCCGACGTCCACGGCAGGATCTCCAAGAAGACCGTCGAGCTCGACGGCGTCAGCGTCACCGAGGTGACGTTCGGCGTCGGCGCCCGGTGGTCGCAGGACCTCAAGGACGACGCCGGCACCGACACCTGCGAGCTCCCCCACGTCGCGCTCGTGCTGTCGGGCCGCCTGCACGTGGTCATGGACGACGGCAGCGAGGACGAGTTCGGGCCCCACCAGGTCATGCTCCTCCCGCCCGGGCACGACGCCTGGTCGGTGGGCGACGAGCCGGCGGTGTTCGTGGAGTTCTCGCGCGGCAACGACCTCTACGGGGCGTAGCGCGCTGGGCCGGTCGCCGCGCCCTCCCGAGAACGAACGGCGCTCCCGCTGCTTCCGAAGCAGCGAGAGCGTCGTTCGTTCGTCCAGGAGGCCGCACCATCGTCAGGGCAACTTGACGTCAAGCTTACCTGACGCCAGGGTGGGCCGATGGACCCCGACGGGCTCGAACGCGAGCACACCCTGCGCACCGCGGTCGCGCGCTTCGACGAGCTCCGCACGCAGGACTCGCTGGCGTCCGACGACCCCGACGACGGCGGGGCCGCCGCCCTCACCGGCGAGGAGGCGCTGGAGATGCTGGCGCTCGGCGAGCTGATCGCCCGCAAGGCCGGCTACGGGCGCCAGCTCGGGGTGCGCAGCGCGCGGCGCGCCGGCGCGTCGTGGACGGAGATCGGCCGCGCGCTGGGGTCGAGCAAGCAGGCCGCGTGGGAGACCCACAACCGCTGGCTCGACGAACGGCGCCCGTGAGCCCCGTGTCCCGCCCCGACGCCACGACCGCCTTCCGCCTCGCCCGCCGCACGTTCATGGCGGGCGAACGGATCGACATGCAGGATCTGTCCGCGCGCCTCGGCGTCGACCGGAGCACGCTCTTCCGCTGGGTCGGCAGCCGCGACCGGCTCCTGGTGGACGTCCTGACGTCGCTGGCCGACCCGACCCTGCGCGACATCGAGGCCACCGCGCCCGGCACGGGCGGGCGGCGCATCGCCGGGATCGCCGGGTGCTACGCGGCCGCCCTCATCGCGTCGCCGTACTACCGCGCGTTCCTGCAGCGGGAGACCGAGAAGGCGCTGCGCCTGATCACCACCAAGGCGAGCCCGCTGCAGCAGCACATCGTGGCCTACTTCGAGCGGCTGGTCGTCGAGGAGATCGACCGCGGCGCGCTGACCCACGCCCTGGGCACCCGCGACCTGGCCTACCTCATCGTGCGGATCATCGAGTCGTTCATCTACTCCGACCTGATCACCGGGGACGAGCCCGACGCGGCGAAGGTCGAGGCCGCCATCGCCGCGGTGCTGCACGCCGACTGAACACACCTTGCCCCGCGCCGCCGTTTGCAACACACTCAGATTTGTTGCAACGACGAGGGGACCCGGCCATGGCCGCAGTGCAGGGGCACGCCACGGAGCAGTTCGACGAGCTGCGGGAGGCGCTGGAGACGAACATCGCCGAGGGAGTCGAGGTCGGCGCCAGCATCGTGGTGGACGTCGACGGCGAGACGGTCGTCGACCTCTGGGGCGGGTACCGGGACGCCGCGCGCACGCTGCCCTGGACCAGGGACACCATCGTCAACGTCTGGTCGACGACGAAGGCCGTCACGGCGCTCGCCGCGCTGATGCTGGTCGACCGCAGGCAGCTCGACCCGTACGCGCCGGTGGCCGCGTACTGGCCGGAGTTCGCCGCGAACGGCAAGGAGCACGTCGAGGTCCGCCACCTGCTCAGCCACACCTCCGGCGTCTCGGGGTGGGACCAGCCCTTCGCCAACGAGGACGTCTACGACCTCGCCGCCTCGACGAGCAGGCTCGCCGCGCAAGCGCCCTGGTGGGAGCCGGGCACCGCGAGCGGCTACCACGCCACCGCCTACGGGCACCTCGTCGGCGAGGTGGTGCGCCGGGTGTCCGGGCGCTCGCTGCGGGCGTTCGTCGCCGAGGAGATCGCGGGGCCCCTGGGCGCCGACTTCTCCATCGGCGCCGACGAGGCCGACGCCGACCGGATCGCCGAGATCGTCCCGCCCCCGCCCGCCCCGGATGCCCCGGCCGACGCCCCGGCTCCCGACCCGCAGAGCGTGGCGGTCAAGACGTTCCTGGGCTCGGCGGTCGACCCGACGCTGGCCAACACCGCGGCCTGGCGCGCCGCGGAGCTCGGCGCGGTCAACGGGCACGGCAACGCCCGCTCGGTTGCCCGGATCCTCTCCCCGATCGCCCGCGGCGGCGAGGTCGACGGCGTGCGCCTGCTGCACCCCGCGACGATCGAGCTGATCTTCCGCGAGCAGGCCCACGGCACGGACCTCTTCCTGGGCATCCCGCTGCGCTGGGGCATCGGCTTCGGGCTGCCCGAGCCCGACGGCGTGCCGTTCGTCCGCGACGGCAAGCTCTGCTTCTGGGGCGGCTGGGGCGGCTCGCTGATCATCATGGATCTCGAGCGGCGCACGACGATCAGCTACATGATGAACCGCATGCAGCCCGGGGTCATCGGGTCGGAGGTCTCCGCCGCGTACTGCGCGATCATCGAGAGGGCCGTGGCGCCGATCGTCCGGGCGTGACGCGTCCCCGTCGGCCCGGAATGGTCGCCCCGGGGCCGTGGTTGTGCCCGAGGTGGCACCCGCACCGACGGGACCGCTCGACGAGCCGGTCCGCACCGCGTTGCGCGGCGCGCACGCGCACCTCGCGGAGGGCGTCGGGAGCGCCGTGCGCTACCGGCCCGACGTCGCGCCCTTCCTCGCCGAGCCCCGCGTCGCCGCCGAGTGGGCGGACGTCGCGACCCTGGTCGGGCCCGGCCACGACACGGTCGTCCCCGCCTTCGGGACCCTCGCCCCGACCGGCCTCGAGATCGGGTGGGTGCTGCCCGGCGTGCAGATGGTCGGCGACGCCGTCGAGGGCCGCCCCTACCCGGACCTCGTCCGCCTCGGGCCCGCCGACGTCCCCGCGATGCGCGCCCTCGTCGCGCGGACCCGGCCCGGCCCGTTCGGCCCCCGCACGGTCGAGATGGGCACCTACCTCGGCGTCGTCGACGACGGCGAGCTGGTCGCGATGGCCGGTGAGCGGCTCCACCCGCCCGGGTACACCGAGATCAGCGCGGTGTGCACCGACGCCGCGTACCGCGGCCGTGGGCTGGGCACCCGGCTGGTCCTGGCCGTGGCCGCCGGCATCCGCGACCGTGGCGAGGTGCCGTTCCTGCACGCCGCCGCCGACAACGTCACGGCGATCCGGCTCTACGACGAGCTCGGGTTCCGGGTACGCGCCCGTCCCGACTTCGTCGCCCTGACGGTCCCGAGCACCACCCCGGCCAGAACGAGCCCCGCGCACACGTAGACAGGATGACCATGACGCTCCACCTCGCGGTCGCGCTCGACGGCACCGGCTGGCACCCCGCGGCCTGGCGCGAGCCGGGCGTCCGCGCCGACGAGCTGTTCACCGGCGGCTTCTGGGTCGACCAGGTCCAGCAGGCCGAGGCCGGGCTGCTCGACCTCGTCACGTTCGAGGACTCCTTCGCCGTCGACACCGACCGCCCGGACCGCGTCCAGGGCCGCCTCGACGCCCAGCTGGTCGCGCTGCGGGTGGGCCCGGTGACGCGCCACATCGGCCTGGTGCCGACCGTCGTCACCACCCACACCGAGCCGTTCCACGTCTCCACCGAGATCGCGACGCTCGACTACGCGACCACGGGCCGCGCCGGCCTGCGGGTCAAGGTGTCGTCGCGCCCCGAGGAGTACGCGCTGTTCGGGCGCCGCGAGGCCGGGTCCGAGAGCCGGGAGAGCCTGTTCGACGAGGCCGCCGACCACGTCGAGGTGCAGCGCCGCCTGTGGGACTCGTGGGAGGACGACGCCGAGATCCGCGACGCCGCGACCGGCCGGTTCGTCGACCGCGACAAGCTGCACTACATCGACTTCGCCGGCGACCACTTCTCCGTGCGCGGCCCGTCGATCACCCCGCGCCCGCCGCAGGGCCAGCCGCTGGTGACCGCGCTCGCCCACGTCGACGTCGCCTACCGCCTCGCCGCCCGCGGCGCCGACCTCGTGTTCGTCACCCCCGGCGGCGTCGGCCGCGACGGCCCGACCGGCGACGCGGAGGCGATCCTGCGGCAGGTCCGCGAGGAGGAGGCCGCGGTCGGGCGCGAGGGCGACCCGCTGCACGTGCTCGGCGACCTGCTCGTCGTGCTCGACGACAGCGCCGACGCCGCGCGCGAGCGCCTGCGGCGCCTCGACGAGACCGACGGGAGCGAGCTCCGCAGCGACGCCCGCATCCTCACCGGCACCGCGACCGACGTCGCCGACGTCCTCGAGTCCTGGCACGGGGCCGGGCTCGCCGGCGCCCGGATGCGCCCGGCCGTCACCGCGCACGACCTGCCGCGGATCACCGGTGAGCTGGTGCCCGAGCTGCAGCGCCGGGGCCTGTTCCGCACGGCCTACGAGTCCGACACCCTGCGCGGCCACTTCGGCCTCGCGCGTCCCGCCGACCGGTACGCCCGGGCGTAAGGAGCGATCATGCCGAAGCAGATCCACCTCGCCGCACACTTCCCCGGCGTCAACAACACGACGGTCTGGAGCGACCCGGCCTCGGGCAGCCACATCGAGTTCGAGTCGTTCCGCCGCTTCGCGCAGGCCGCGGAGCGCGGCAAGTTCGACTTCCTGTTCCTCGCCGAGGGCCTGCGGCTGCGCGAGCAGGGCGGCCGCATCTACGACCTCGACGTCATGGGCCGCCCGGACAACGTCGCGATCCTGCAGGCGCTCGCCGCCGTCACCGAGCGGATCGGCCTGGCCGGCACGGTGAACTCCACGTTCAACGAGCCGCTCGACGTCGCCCGCAAGCTCGCGACGCTCGACCACCTCTCGGCCGGGCGCGCGGCCTGGAACGTCGTCACCAGCTGGGACGAGTTCACCGGCGAGAACTTCCGCCGCGGTGGCTACCTGCCCAAGGACAAGCGCTACCTGCGGGCCCAGGAGATGCTCGCCACCGCGCAGGCGTTGTGGGACTCGTGGGCGCCCGACGACCTCGTCGCCGACGCCGCGTCGGGACGGTTCGTCCGCCGACCGGACGCCGGCAGCTTCGCGATCCGCTCCGACCAGTTCGACATCTCCGGGCGCTTCCCGGTGCCGCGCAGCCCGCAGGGGCGGCCGGTGATCATCCAGGCCGGCGACTCGGAGGAGGGCCGCGAGTTCGCGGCGTCCAGCGCCGACGCGATCTTCACCCGGCACGCCGAGCTGGAGGCCGGGCAGGAGTTCTACGCCGACGTGAAGGCCCGGCTGGCGAAGTTCGGCCGCCGTCCCGAGGACCTCAAGATCCTGCCCGCGGCGACGTTCGTGCTGGGCGACACCGAGGACGAGGCCGCGGAGAACGCCCGGCAGGTGCAGTACCAGCAGGTGGGGCCGGCCACGGCGATCGCGTTCGCCGAGCAGGTCTGGAACCGTGACCTCTCCGACGTCGACCCCGACGGGCCGGTGCCGTCGTTCGACCCGAAGACCTCCGACGACGTCGACTCCGGCGGCCACATCTCCAAGGGCCGCGCGAGCGTGCGCATGTACCGCGACCCGGTGGCCACGGCGCAGGAGTGGCGCGAGCTCGGCGAGCGCGAGGGGCTGTCGCTGCGCGAGGTCGTGATCCGCAAGAACGGGCGGCACACGTTCGTCGGCACCCCGCAGCGGGTGGCGGACACGATCGACGAGTTCGTGCAGTCCGACGCCTCCGACGGCTTCGTCCTCGTCCCGCACATCACCCCGGGCGGGATGGACCCGTTCGTCGACCAGGTGGTGCCACTGCTGCAGGAGAAGGGCTCGTTCCGCACCGACTACGAGGGCACGACGCTGCGCGAGCACCTCGGCCTCCAGCCCTCCCCCACCACCGTCGCCGCGGTGTCCGTGGAGGCGTGATCCTGCCGGAGGCGCCCTGGTGACACGATCGCCGGCGTGACCCGCCCGGACAAGGACGACCCCGCGTCGCTGGCGTTCGCGACCCAGGCGGTGCACGCCGGCAACGCCGTCGACGCCGGCAGCGGCGCGATCCGCACGCCGATCGTCATGGCGAACTCCTACGCGCTGCCGGAGAACCCCGAGGAGCTGTCCTGGTCGGGGTTCGACGTCCCGCTCTACACCCGCAACACGGGAGCGAACCAGCGCGCACTGCAGTCCAAGCTGGCGCACCTCGAGTGTGGTGAGGACGCCGTCGTGCTCGCCACCGGTGTCGCGGCGCTGCACGCGGTGTTCTTCACCTTCCTGCGGACCGGCGACCACGCGGTGATCTCGGACGTCACCTACGAGGCGAGCTACCGGCTCTTCGCCGAGATCCTCCCGCAGCGCTACGGCATCGAGGCCACGTTCGTCGACACGAGCGACCCCGAGGCGGTGCGCGCGGCGATGCGTCCGACCACCCGGCTCGTGCACACCGAGGTGATCGCCAACCCGACGACGCGCGTGTGCGACGTCGCCGCGGTCGCGGAGGTCGCGCACGCCGGCGGAGCGCTGCTGTCGGTGGACTCGACGTGCACCCCGCCGCCGCTCTACCGGCCGCTGCTCGACGGCGCCGACCTGGTCGTCCACTCGCTGACCAAGGTGGTCAACGGCCACGGGGACGCCATGGGCGGGGTCGTCGTGGGCTCGCGGGAGCACTGCGACGCGATCCGGGCCGAGGCGATGGTCGACGTCGGCGGTGTGGTGTCGCCGTTCAACGCGTGGCTCATCTCCCGCGGCGCGATCACGCTGCCGCTGCGGCTGCGCCAGCACGTCGGCTCGGCGCAGCGGGTCGCCGAGTTCCTCGCCGGCCACCCGGCGGTCGCCTACGTGACGTACCCGGGGCTGCCGGGCCACCCGCAGCACGAGCTGGCGACACGGCTGCTCGGCGGGCGCGGGTACGGCTGGATGATGGCCTTCGCGCTCGACGGGGACGCCGCGCTGCAGAACCGCTTCGTGGCCGACCTGCGCGTCGTCACCTCGGCGGTGTCGCTCGGGCACGACGAGAGCCTGATCGTGCACGTCGGCACCGACTCCGCCCGCGCCGCGTACTGGCCCGAGGAGTTCCGCCGCTACGGCCACCTGCGGTTCTCGGTCGGGCTCGAGGACCCCGACGACCTCATCGCCGACCTCGCCGCCGCGCTGGACACCGTCGGTACGTGATCGTGCGCTCGCCGGGGTGGTCCGGTTGTGGGCCATCGGGTAGGAAGGTGATCGTGAGCCCGCTGGTGCGACGCCTGCACGTCGACCTCTGCCGGCTGGCGTCGACCACCTGTCGTCGCGGCTGATCCACTCACTCCTCCCCCTTCTCGGCACCTCCGGGCCGTCGCGTGCCCGGGTGCTCCCACACGCCTGACGAAAGGCACACCCATGGCCATCAAGCCCAAGGAGACCGTCGTCCCGTTCGCCGTCCACGGCGAGGGCACCGGTGTCGCGCAGACGCTCGACGCCGGCGGTCACGTCTTCCACACCGACGCCTACCCCGCCTTCGGGGGCAAGGACGAGGCGCCCAGCCCACTCTTCTACGCCCTCGGCTCGCTGACCTCGTGCAACCAGGTCACCGCCGCGCTCGTCGCCAAGGACCTCGGCATCCAGCTCGGCGCGTGGACCTTCGACATCCAGGGCGACCTCGACACCGCCGTGCTCGTGGGCGGCGCCGAGGGCAACGCGAACTTCGACAAGGTCGAGGTCCGCGCCACCGTCGAGACCGACGCCAGCGAGGAGCAGTTCGCCACGCTGATCTCGGAGACCGCGCGCCGCTGCCCGGTGACGCAGCTCTTCCAGCGCTCGGGCACGGAGTTCGTCAACGACTGGACCCGCGCCGAGCTGCCCGCGGCGGTCTGACGCACTTCGGGGGTCCGGGACGGACGCGATCGGCTGCTGAGCGTCCGCCGGCCGCGAACACCGGACCGAACGGCGCGCCGGTTGCCTAACGTCCCCGGCATGACGGTGACGACCCGGTCGGTGACCTACCCCGCCGACGGCCTGGTGATGGTGTCCCACCTCGCCCTCCCGGACGGGGACGGCCGGCGTCCCGCGGTGCTGGTCGGCCCGGAGGGACCGGGGCTCAACGCGTTCCAGCGCCGTCGCGCCGACGCCCTCGCCGAGCTCGGGTACGTCGCGCTCGCCTTCGACATCCACGGCGGGCGGTGGCTCGCCGACCCCGAGGAGATGCTGGCACGCTGCCTGCCGCTGCTCGGCGACCCCGAGCGGATGCGGGACATCGGCCACGCGGCGCTCGACGCGGTGCGCGCCGAGGAGAGGACCGACCCCGACCGCATCGCCGCGATCGGCTACGGCACCGGCGGCGCCATCGGGCTGGAGCTCGCCCGCGCCGGCGTCCCGCTGCGCGCCGTGGCGACGGTCAACGGGCTGATCACGGGCCGCCCCGGGGAGGCCGCGGGCATCGGCTGCCCGGTGTGGGCCGGCGTCGGGTCGGACGACCCGATCCAGCCGCCCGAGCAGCGCGAGGCGTTCACCGCCGAGATGGCGCAGGCGGGCGTCGACTGGCGGCTCGTGGTCTACGGCGGCGCCCAGCACGCCTTCCACCACCCGCCGACGCGCCCCGACGGCAGCATCGCCGAGGACGGGACGTACGGCCAGACCGTGCTCCCCGGCGTCGCGTACCACGCACGGCACGCCCAGCGGGCCTGGGACGACGTCGTCGCGCTGCTCGGGGAGTGCCTGCCGCTGGACGTCGCGCCGACGGCCGCCTGACACGCTGACGGCGGCCCGAGCGCTCGGGCAGGATCATCGCCGTGGCGAGGATGCGTGCGGTGGTGCTCAGCGGGCCGGGGGACCTGACGGCCCTGCAGATCAAGGACCTGATCGTCCCGGAGCCCGAGCCCGGGCAGGTGCTCATCGCGGTCAAGGCGTTCGGGATCAACCGCTCCGAGCTGCACACCCGCCTCGGGCTCGCCGAGGGCGTCACGTTCCCGCGCGTGCCGGGCATCGAGGCGGCCGGCGTCGTCGCGGTGTGCCCGGGCGGCGAGTTCGTGCCCGGGCAGCAGGTCGTGACGATGATGGGCGGGATGGGCCGCACGTTCGACGGCGGCTACGCCGAGTACACCTGCGTGCCCGCGAGCCAGGTCATCGCGTTCTGGAGCGACCTCGACTGGCCGACGCTCGGCGCCGTGCCGGAGATGCTCCAGACCGCCTACGGCGCGCTCACCGACGGGCTCGACGTGCGGCCCGGCCAGAGCCTGCTCATCCGCGGGGGCACGTCCTCGATCGGGATGGCCGCGGCGGTGCTGGCGAAGGCGCGGGGGCTGACCGTGCTCTCGACGACCCGCTCGGAGGCCAAGGCCGAGGGGCTGCGCGCGCTCGGGGTGGACGAGGTGATCGTCGACGACGGTGCGGTCGCCGACCGTGTGCGCGATGTCCTCGGCGACGGCGTCGACGCCGCGCTCGAGCTCGTCGGCACCCCGACGCTGCCCGACACGCTGCGCGCGGCCCGTCGCCACGGCGTCGTGTGCTTCGCGGGGATGCTCTCCAACCAGTGGACGGTGCCGGACTTCTACCCCATCGACTACCTGCCGCGCGGGGTGCGGCTGACGGCCTACGGGGGCGAGGCGAGCGACCTGCCCGCCGACGTGCTCCAGCGCTTCCTCGACGACGTCGCCGCCGGGCGGGCGACCGTCCCGCTCGGCCAGGTCTTCCCCATCGAACGGATCCGGGACGCCCACTCGATCATGGAGGGCGACCGGGCGACGGGGAAGATCGTGGTCCTCCCCCGCCCCCTGCGCTGGCGCCCCCCGGCGTCCCGCAAGTGACGAACGAACGGCGCTCTCGCTGCTACGGAAGCAGCGAGAGCGCCGCTCGTTCCTCGAGGCCGGCAGCGTTCGGCCGCGTCCGGTACGCCGGTCAGCTGTACCAGGTCGGCGTCGGGAGCTCGTCGACGAGGAGGTGCCGGCCCACCTCGCGGCGCTTGTAGGCCACAGGGTCGTGCAGCGTGTGGGTCCGCACGTTGCGCCAGAAGCGGTCGAAGGCCAGCGACGACGCCGTCGCCCGGGCCCCGAGCACCTCGAACACGCGGCTGGTCACCTCCAGCGCGACCTCCGTCGCCCGCGCCTTGACCGCCGCGACGCGCACCTCGTGCTCGCCGCGGGCCCGCTCGGTGAGGGCGTCGGGGTCGCGGTGGATGGGCAGTGCCTCGGCGGCCACGGCGTCGGCCAGGGCCTCGGCGGCCCAGAGCCCGGCCTGCAGGTCGCCGTAGGTGTCGATCACGTAGGGCTCGTCGACCGCGCGCTCGTACCCGCCGTGCAGCCATGGACGGGTGGTGGTGCGGGTGTACGCGGCCGCCTCCTCGAGCGCTCCGCGGGCCACGCCGAGGTAGAACGAGACGAAGACGAGCTGGATCGTGGGCACGTTCATCGTGTTGTAGACCCGCGGCGTGAAGACCCTGTCGCGGAACCCGGCGGCGTCGCTCCACGGTACGCGCACGCCGTCGAGGGTGACGCTGCCCGACTCGGTGAGCCGCTGGCCGATGTTGTCCCAGTCGTCGTGGAACGTGATCGCCGGCTGGTCCGACGGCACGATCGCGAAGACGTGCGTCTCGGGGGCGTGCTCCAGCACCCCTTCGAGCACCGTCACGTCCGAGACCCTGCTGCCGGTCGAGAACGACTTCCGGCCGGTGTAGACGATCTCGTCGCCCTCGTCGCGGATGACGACGTCGGCGTCGCGCGGGTTGACCGCACCGCCGAAGAACCACCGCTGCCGGGTGGCCTCGGCCTCGACGTGCGCGATCTGCTCGGGGGTGCCGACGAGTCGCGCGGCCCAGCACCACAACAGGTGGTAGCCGAGCAGCTGGCCGATCGAGCCGTCACCGGCGGCCACCTCCCGGATCACGCGGTAGGCGAGCGGCCACTCCTGGCCGCCCCCGCCGTGCTCGACGGGGCCGAGCAGGGTGACGAGGCCGGAGTCCTTGAGCAGGGCGACCTCGGCGTAGGGGGTCGCGCCGGCGGCGTCGCGTGCCGCGGCGTCGGCGGCGAGCACGGTACGGACGAGGCGGGCCCGCTCGAGCCACTCCTCCTCCGTGCGCGGGGTGGGCAGGGCGGCGAAGTCGGTGGTCGGGCGGGTGAGCGTGCTGGTCATCGGGTTCTCCTGGCGGGTCGGTCGTCTCGGCGGGGAGGACCGACATCGCTGGGACCGCACCCGGGCGTGGTCGACCCACCGGCGCCGCACGAGCGGGACCGGCGGGGGCGGCGGCGTCACCGGCGGTCGGGCAAGGGGTGGCGGCGCAGGTCGTCGCGCAGGCGGGCCAGCGCGGTGGCGACCTCGGCGGCGATGCGCTCGGCGCCGCGGTCCCAGTGCTCGGTGCCCGCGTTGTCGCGGTTCACCTCGCGGCGGACCAGGGAGTCCAGGTCGGTGAGGAGCTCGGCGACCGCGGCGCCTCGCGGGCTGAAACGGGGGATGACAGTGGCCATGCGGGGTTCCTCCGGTGGACCTCGCCCGGGACGGTGGCCGCGGCCGGCGAGGAGGTGTGCACGAGGGCGAGCAGCGGGGAGAGACGACACAGGTCGTCGAGGGCCCGCTGGACGCGCTGCGACAGCGTCATGTCGTGCTCCGACGGATGAGGACGGTGCCCGGGACGTGTGGCCCGGGCGGGCTCAACGGGTCAGGAGCAACAGATCGCGCCGGAGGTGCGGCACAGATCGACGTGACGGCGCCACGCGTGCCACATCGTGGTCGGCGCCTCGGTCACACCACGGGACGGTACGCACCGGCCGCCCGCCGACGCCACCACCGTGCGGGCGATCACGTCCGGGCCCCGCGATGCCACAGTGACGCCCATGCCCGACGAACTGGTCCACCTCGACGTCGCGGGCGGCACCGCGACGATCACCCTCGACTCCCCGCACAACCGCAACGCGCTGTCGGCGCAGCTGCGCCGCGAGCTGCGCGCCCACCTCGAGGCGGCCATCGAGGACGAGGCCGCGCGCGTGATCGTCCTGACCCACACCGGTCCGGTGTTCTGCTCGGGGATGGACCTCCGCGAGTCGCGCGGTGCGGGCTCGTCGGAGCAGGGCGTCAACGAGTTCCCGGGCATCCTCGCGCTGCTCTGGGAGTCCGACACCCCCGTCGTCGCCCGCCTCGCCGGCCCGGCCCGCGCCGGCGGGGTCGGCCTCGTCTCGGCCTGCGACATCGCCGTCGCCGCCCGCGAGGCGACGTTCGCGTTCACCGAGGTCCGCATCGGCGTCGTGCCCGCGGTGATCTCGTCGACGGTGCTGCCCCGGCTGGTCCCCCGCGCCGCCCACGAGCTGATGCTCACCGGCGAGACGTTCGGCGCCGACCGGGCCGCGGCGATCGGCTTGATCAACAGCGCGGTCGACGCCGACGGGCTCGACGCCGAGGTCGCGCGCTACACCGACATGCTCGCCCGCGGCGGCCCGCGCGCACTCGCGGCCACCAAGGCCCTGCTGCGCCGCGACCGTGGCGAGCACCTGGCGCAGGACCTCGAGGCGATGCTCGCCCTGTCGGCGGAGTTCTTCGCCTCCGAGGAGGGCCAGGAGGGCATGACGGCGTTCGCCGAGAAGCGCGCGCCGTCGTGGGTGCCGGGCGACTGACCCGCGTCAGAGCAGGTTGACCACGATCACGATCAGCAGGAGCGCGACGAGGGTCGCGGAGACCCAGAGCCGCGCGGCGCGGCGGTCCATCGACGGTCCCTCAGCCCGGGCTGCCCGAGCGGCGCTGCTCGCGGCGCTCGGCGGCCTCCAGCCGGGCCGCGACGGAGCGCTCGACGACCGTGTCGATGACGGCGGCGAGGCCCCACGCGACGGGGCCGACGACCGCGACGACGAGGACGACCTGCACGGTGAAGTCGAGCTGCGTGAGCCACAGCTCGATCCCGTCCCACCAGGTCGCGACGGCGTGCAGCACGACGTCGACGGTACGCGCGGGCGCCTGACGCCCGTCAGCGACCCAGGAAGTCCTCGAGGATCGGGGCGAGGATCCCGACGCGGGCGACCACCTCGCTGTGCTTCGTGCGCGGCAGGACCGCGAGGGCGGCGTCCGGGATCGCCTCCTGCATCGCCACGGCGTGGTCGACGCGCACGAAGTCGTGGTCGCCGATGACCACGAGCGTCGGGGCGGCCACGGTCGCGAGCTGGGCGGACGTCCAGTTCTCCTCGGCGCCGACGATGGGCTGCAGCTTCGCGTTGACGCCCTCGAAGGTGCTCAGCCCGTACCGCTCGTAGGCGGCGACCATGGCCCCGAACTCCTCGGCGGTGGGCATCCGGGTGGACGTCTCCCACTGCGCCGGGTCGCCGATCTCGGCGTGGTAGCCGTCGGCGCGGGTGTTCACCGCCGCGAGCACGAGCCGGTCCACGCGACCGGGGTGGCGTAGCGCGGTCTCGAGGGCGACGTAGCCGCCCCAGCTGAAACCGAGCACGTCGGCGCGCTCGAGACCGAGGTGGTCGAGGACGCCGACGACGTCGCCGGACTGGTTCTCCAGCGTGATCCCGCGGTCGACGTCGGCGGTGCGGCCGTGACCCTGCAGCTCGACGGCGATGACGCGCCGGTGCGGGGCGAGCCGCGGGAGCAGGGCACCGAAGCTGAGGTCGATCGTCTGCATCCCGCCGTGGAGCAGGACGAGCGGGTTTCCCGGGCGGGTGGGGTCACCGTGGTCCTCGTAGTAGACGTCGATGCCGGGCAGGTGGGCGTACATCGGGGTCCTCCCAGGGGGCCTCGGGGTCGTCACCGGTGGAACTCCTCGCGGCGCCCGAACTCATCGGGCGTTCGGCGAGGCGTCCCGGATAGGTTGCGGGGCATGTTCGCGGTCTACGCCTCCGAGCCCAACGCCGACGACCCGATCGCCTCCCTCGTGGTGGGCGAGCGGCCCGACCCGGAGGTCCCCGACGGCTGGGTCCGGGTGAAGGTCGAGGCGGCGAGCCTCAACATGCACGACCTGTGGACCCTGCGCGGTGTCGGGATCCAGGCAGAGCAGTTCCCGATGATCCTGGGCTGCGACGGCGCCGGGACGCTCGACGACGGCACGCCGGTCGTCCTGCACTCGCTCATGGGCGACCCGGACTGGAAGGACGACGAGACCCTCGACCCGAAGCGCAAGATGCTCACCGAGTGGGCGCAGGGCAGCTTCGCCGACTACGTCGTGGTCCCGCAGCGCAACGCCCTCCCCCGCCCCGAGGGCATGACGGCCACGGCCGGCGCGGTGATGGGCACGGCGTGGCTGACGGCCTACCGGATGCTGTTCACGAAGTCGGGCCTGCGCGGCGGCCAGACGATGCTGGTGCAGGGCGCGTCGGGCGGCGTGTCGACGGCGCTGATCCAGCTGGGTCGCGCGGCGGGCATGCAGGTGTGGGTCACCGGCCGCAGCGACGAGAAGCGCGAGCTGGCGCTGCGCCTGGGCGCGCACCAGGTCTTCGAGTCGAACGGGAAGCTGCCGGGCAAGGTGCAGGCGGTGTTCGAGACCGTCGGCGAGGCGACCTGGAAGCACTCGGTGCGCGCGCTCGTGCCCGGCGGCACGATCGTCTGCTCGGGCGCGACCTCGGGCAACCAGCCGCCCGCCGAGCTCGCCCAGATGTTCTTCCTGCAGAAGAACCTCGTCGGCTCGACGATGGGCACGCTCGCCGAGCTGCGCGACCTGCTCGACTTCGTCGCGGCCACCGGCATCAGCCCGGAGATCGGGCAGGAGCTCCCGATGGCCGACGCCAAGGACGGGTTCCAGAGCATGCTCGACGGCGTCACCGCCGGCAAGATCGTCTTCACCCGCTGACCCTTAGGTGCGTGATCTTCCGAGCGATAGCTCGGAAGATCACGCACGGAGGAAGGCGAGGAGCTGGTCGGTCACGATGGTGGCGTGGCGGACCGGGAACCAGTGGTCGGCGCCGGGCACCGGCACGTAGGTGAACGGACCGTCGAGGTAGCGCCCGGAGTCGGCCATCTGCGGCTCGCCCAGGGCGACGTCCTGGTCGCCGATCATGCCGAGCACCGGGATCGTCAACCGCGGCAGCCCGAGCGGGGTCTCGTCGACGAATGTGCGCGGGTCGGTGTTCGCGCGGTACCAGTTCAGCCCGGCGACGAGCGCCCCCGGCCGGGCGAGGTCGGCGACCTGGGTGCGGGCGAGCTCGTCGTCGCGCCCGCTGTGGAACCAGCGCCGGAACAGCGTCCAGTCGTCGGCGGGCAGGACCTCCTCGGCGACGCCGGGGAACGAGAACCAGAGCATGTACCAGGACCGCTCGCGCTGGGCGAGGCCCGCGGCGCGGAACGCCTCGGGGTGGCCCACGGCGAGGGCGGCGTAGCGGGTGACGCGGTCGCTGCGCATCGCCAACGCCCAGCCGACGACCGAGCCGAAGTCGTGCCCGACCACGGCGGCCCGCTCGACGCCGCGCTCGTCGAGCAGGGCCAGCACGTCGGCCACCGAGCGGCTGATGCGGTAGGCGTCGACGGCGTCGGGCCGGTCGCTGTCGCCGAACCCGCGCAGGTCGGGGGCGATCACCCGGTACCCGGACGCCACCAGCCCCTCGATCTGCGCGGACCACATCGACGCGCGGTCCGGGAAGCCGTGCAGCAGCACCACGGCCGGTCCCTCGCCGACGTCGGTGACCGAGAGGGTGACGTCGGGCAGGGCGACGCGGACCGGCGCGGGGATCACGCCGTCAATCGTCCCGCGGCGGGCGCGACGACGGCGAGCACGGCGCGCGCGAGCGCGTCGTTGGCGCGGAAGCTCAGCGCGTTGGTGTTCGGGCGGGTGAACGCGCCGGGGATGCGCACGTTGGTGTGCGGTCCGATCGCGAAGCGCGTCGGGTGGGCCTCGCCGTCGTCGTCGACGAGGCGGAAGTCCGACGGCCGCACCCGCACCAGCCCGGTGTGGTGCAGCACCACCGCGCCGTCCCCGTGGGCCACGGCCGCGTCGGCCGAGCGCACGGCCGACCCGCACGACTTCGCCGGGCACTCGCCGCCGAGGTCGAGCACCTCCTCGTCGAGCTGGCCCTCGGCGTGCAGGGCGGCGAGCATCGGGTCGGCGCTGCGGCTCACGCTCGGCGCCGGCAGCCGGGCCTCGACGAACGTGCGCGCCTCGACGCCGACGCCGTCGAGGCTGTCGCTGCGCGCCCGGAACACGCCGGCGTCCTCGTCGGCCTCGACGAGCAGGCCCGCGCCGAGGAACCGCACGAACCCGGCGCGCGAGAGCGCGAGCAGCTGGCGCAGCCGCGGCCCGGGCGGCCCGCTGGCCAGCGAGCTGAACAGGTTCTGCCACCACGACAGGTCGCGCGCCCGCGACGCCGGCGTCAGCGCGTCGGCGCCGGCGAGCTCCATGACCTGCGCGAACACCGACAGCAGGGCCACGAACGCGCCCAGCTCGGCGGTGTAGCGGTCGTCGACGTGGCGGCGCAGGTCGTCGGTGACGTAGTCGCGCAGCACGCGCTGCAGCGCCTCCGGGTCGTCGACGCAGACGTCGCGCAGCGGGCGGTCGATGCGCTCGAAGTCGAGGTGGTCGTCCGGGTCGGGCACCCGCGCGGCGACGAGCTCGGCGCGCTCGGCGGAGTACCAGTCGACCTCGGCGTAGGCGGCGGCGAACGCGTCCCACGTCCCCGCGACGCGGTCCAGGTGGCCGTGGAAGAGCTCGTGGTAGTAACCCCAGCCGACCTCCTTGGCCATGAGCGGCCAGACGTCGCGGCGCAGGTCGACCGACCCCTCGCGGATGAACTCCTTGACCTCGTCGGGCCCCAGGAACCGCGGCAGCGGCGGGCGCGGTCCGCGCAGCGCGTACTCGGTCTTCGCGTGGTACGGCACCCCGCGTCCCGACCCGACGTGCAGCACCGGCTCCCGGCCCGACGGCACGTAGCGCAGGCTGCCCGGCGTCGACGGGTCGGCGGCCGGGTCCTCGACGAACGTCCCGCCGCGGCCCTCGAAGAGCAGCACGACGAGATCGACGAACGCGAGGCCCATGCCACGGGCGATCACCGTCTCGCCGGCGGGGATGCGGTCGAGCTCGGAGTCGGTGGTCTGCTCGGGCGGGAAGTAGGTCAGGCCGTGCGCCGCCGCGAACGCGGCGAGGTCCTGCTCGTCGGCGGTGGGGTCGGCATCGAGGTGGCCGCTGGCGAGCACGAGCGCGTCGGTGTCGAGCTCCTCGCCGGTGGCCAGGCGCACGCGCTGCGGGGTGCCGTCGGTCAGCCCCACGGCGCGCGTGCGGTGCCGGTGGGCGCGCACGCCCGGCGGCAGCGTCGCCTCGACGTGGCGCAGCACCCAGTCCAGGTAGTAGCTCTGCAGCCGCCGCGTCGGGAACGTCGCGGGGCCCAGCGCGCGCAGCTCGTCGCCGACCTCGCCCGGCGGGACGTCCTCCCCCGGCATGCGGCCCTCGCGCAGGTCGACCGCCCACGTGTAGAGCGAGGGCCCGGGCACGATCGGCCCGTCGATCTGCACCGAGTCGTCGGTGAACATCGTGACGTCGGCGGCCATCGAGTTCATCCACAGCAGTGACGACTGCTCGTGGCGCCAGATGCGTCCCGCGCCCGGCGGGTAGGGGTCGACGAGGTGCACGTCGAGCTCGGCGCCGGGTCCGACGCCGAACTCCTCGGCGCTCGCGGCGATCCGCTCGAGCACCCCCGCCCCCCGCGGGCCGGCACCCACGACGACGATCGACCGCGCCATCTCAGCACCCTCCGCCGCCTGCTCGACGCCCTCAACGGTAGGCCGGGCTCCCTGGGGCGGCCACCGCTCGTCGGCGGCGGGTGACGCGCGGGACACGCACCCGGCCCGTCACGAACGAACGGCGCCCTCGCTGCCTCGGTAGCAGCGAGAACGCCGTTCGTTCGTCGGGGGCACGCGTGGACGGGCGCTGCAGCGCCGCCGGCCGGGCTAGCGGCGCTTCGGGCCCCGCGGACCGCGGGGCGGGGCCGACGCGACCTCGGCACCGGACGCGCGGCGCAGGCCCATCGGCCGGCCGGCGACGCGGGCGCGCTGCAGGCGCTTCACGACGTGGCCCGGCACGTTGTCGGGCAGCTCGACCAGGGTGTGGTCACCCCGGATGTCGATGTGCCCGATGTGCGTGGAGTCGAGCCCGGCCTCGTTGGCGATGGCGCCGACGATGGCCCCGGGCCGCACGCGCTGGTTGTGCCCGACCTCGATGCGGTAGGTGTCGCGGCCGGAGCCGACGTCCCACGACGGCGCCCTGGTGCGGCCCTGGCCGCGGTCGGGCTTGCCGTCACGCGTCCCGCGCTTGTCGGGGCGCTCGCCGCGGGCCGGCGGCGGGGGCAGCTCCTCGATCAGGAGCGGCTTGCCGTCCTGGACCATCGTCGCGAGCGCCGCGGCGACCTCGATCGGGTCGCTACCGGTCTCCTCGACGTAGCCGCGGACCAGCGAACGGAACACCTCGACGTCGTCACCGCCGGGGATGCCGTCGGCCATGGTGCTGCTGATCCGCTCGGTGAAGCGCTGCCGGCGACGCGTGTTGACCGCGTCGGTGTCCGGCACCGACATCTCCTCGGCCTTCTGCTTCGTGACGCCCTCGATCATCCGCATGGTGCGGATCTGGCCGCGGGTGACGAACGAGATGGCCTCGCCGCTGCGCCCGGCCCGCCCCGTGCGCCCGATGCGGTGCACGTAGGACTCGGGGTCGGTGGGCAGGTCGTGGTTGACCACGAGCGAGATGCGGTCGACGTCGAGGCCGCGGGCGGCGACGTCGGTCGCGACGAGCACGTCGATCTTGCCCGACCGCAGGTCGGCGATCGTCTTCTCGCGCTGCACCTGCGAGAGGTCGCCCGAGATCGCGACGGCGGAGAACCCGCGACGGTTGAGCGCCTCGGTGACGTCGGTGGTGTTCTGGCGGGTGCGCACGAACACCAGGCAGGCGTCGAAGTCCTCGACCTGCAGGATGCGCGCGAGCGCGTCGGCCTTGAGCCGCTCGGGCAGCACGACGTAGCGCTGCCGGGTGTTGACCGCCGTCTGCGTCTTCGACTTGATCGACACCTCGGCCGGCGCGTTGAGGTGCCGGCGCGAGACCTCGCGGATGGCCGCGGGCATCGTCGCGGAGAACAGGGCGACCTGGCGGTCGTCGGGCAGGTGCTCGAAGAGGGCCTCGACCTCCTCGAGGAAGCCCATCTGCAGCATCTCGTCGGCCTCGTCGAGCACGAAGTGCGCGACGTGCGAGAGGTCGAGCGTGCCCTTCTCGAGGTGGTCGGCCACGCGGCCGGGCGTGCCGACGACGATCTGGCCGCCGCGGCGCAGCCCGTGCAGCTGCGGGCCGTAGGGCGCGCCGCCGTAGAGCTGGACGACCTCGAGCCCGGGCACCGCGGTGCCGAGGCGCTCGATGGCCTCGGCGACCTGGATCGCCAGCTCGCGGGTGGGCGTCAGGACCAGGGCCTGCACGTTCTTCTGCGCCGGCTCGACCGCCGAGATCATCGGCAGCGCGAACGCGGCGGTCTTGCCGGTGCCCGTCTGCGCCAGGCCGAGGACGTCGCGGCCGGCGAGCAGCAGCGGGATGGTCTCGGCCTGGATCGGCGTGGGCGTGTCGAACCCGGCCGCGGCGAGCGTCGGCAGCAGCCGGTCGTCGAGGCCGAGCGTGGCGAAGCCGGAGGCTGCCGGCTCGTCGTGCTGGGGAGCCGCTTCGTCAGCGGTCTCGGGGGTCTCCGGCGCGAGGTCGCCGTCGTCGGCGGTGGCGCTCTCGGAGGTGGAGGGGGAGATCACATCGACGAGCTCGACGTCATGGTGATCGGACAGGACAGCAGCGTGGGTCACGTAGTTCTTTCAGGAGAGGGAGCAACGGACGCGGAGCTGTCCGTGGACCCGGTCACAACTCCGGAGTCCTCCCAGGCCGACAGCTCGGCACGTCCAACCAGTCTACGCGATCGGTCATTCCCGACCCGACGGCGCGGTCACGGATGCGAGGGCGTCGAGGCGGCCGAGCGCCCGCCCGACGCGCGCGTGGACGACGGCGGCCGCCAGCACGGCCGCGGCGGCGAGACCGACCAGCACCACCGTCAGGGCGGGCGGGAGGGCCCGTTCCGGGTCCGCGATCCACGTGGCGAAGACCCACCCGCCGCCGGACCAGCCCACGACCTGCAGGTCGAGCAGCCGGTGCGCCCGACGGTGGCGGTCGAGCGCCGCGGCGAGGAGGTCCGGGTCGGCGATCGACTCGCCGCGCCCCACGGCGCGGACGGCGTCGACGACGGTCGGCTCCTCGGGTCGCGGGAGGGACGAGCGGGCACGGGAGAGCCACACGACGGCCGCCCACGCGACCCAGACCAGGAGGAAGGGACCGATGGCGAGCCAGCCTCGTGGGCCACCGGGAACACCGCCCGCCGCGACGACGAACGCCCCGATCACGCCCCAGGCCACCATCACGGCGGTGCCCGCCCACCACAGCGCCCACGACGCGGACCTCGTCACCGCCGCAGTGTGACCCGGGCCGTCCCGGCCGTGGGGTCGATCGCTACTTCTTCGCCTTGTTCTTCTCCACCGCGTTCTGGTCGGTGGACAGGGCGGCGACGAAGGCCTCCTGCGGGACGTCGACCCGGCCGATCGTCTTCATCCGCTTCTTGCCCTCCTTCTGCTTCTCCAGCAGCTTGCGCTTGCGGGTGATGTCCCCGCCGTAGCACTTGGAGAGCACGTCCTTGCGGATCGCGCGGATGGTCTCGCGAGCGATGATCTTCGCGCCGATGGCTGCCTGGATCGGCACCTCGAACTGCTGGCGCGGGATGAGCTCGCGCAGCTTGGTCGCCATGCTGTTGCCGTAGGCGTACGCGGCGTCGCGGTGCACGATCGCCGAGAACGCGTCGACCGGCTCGCCCTGCAGCAGGATGTCGACCTTCACGAGGTCGGCGGCCTGCTCGCCGGCGGGCTCGTAGTTCAGCGAGGCGTAGCCCCGGGTGCGCGACTTCAGGATGTCGAAGAAGTCGAAGATGATCTCCGCGAGCGGCATCGTGTACCGCAGCTCGACCCGGCTGTCGGACAGGTAGTCCATGCCGTCGAGCGACCCGCGCCGCGACTGGCACAGCTCCATGATCGGACCGACGAAGTCCGCGGGCGTCAGCACCGAGACCTTGGTGATCGGCTCGTAGATCGTCGCGACCTTGCCCTCGGGCCAGTCCGCAGGGTTGGTCACCTCCGCCTCGGAGCCGTCGTCGAGCTCGAGGCGGTAGACGGTGTTGGGGGCGGTCGAGATGAGGTCGAGCCCGTACTCGCGCTCGAGGCGGTCACGGGTGATCTCGAGGTGGAGCAGGCCGAGGAAGCCGCAGCGGAAGCCGAAGCCCAGCGCCGCCGACGTCTCCGGCTCGTAGGACAGGGCCGCGTCGTTGAGCCGCAGGCGGTCGAGGGCGTCGCGCAGCAGCGGGTAGTCCGACCCGTCGATGGGGTAGAGCCCGGAGTAGACCATCGGCTGGGGGTCGCGGTAGCCGCCGAGCGGCTCGGTGGCGCCCTTGCGCTCCCACGTGACGGTGTCGCCGACGCGGGACTGGCGGACGTCCTTCACGCCGGTCATGAGGTAGCCGACCTCGCCGACGCCCAGGCCCTGGCAGGGCTTCTGGTCCGGCGAGATGATCCCGACCTCGAGCAGCTCGTGCACCGCGCCGGTGGACATCATGCGGATGCGCTCGCGCGGGGTGATCCGGCCGTCGACGACGCGGATGTAGGTGACGACGCCGCGGTAGGTGTCGTAGACCGAGTCGAAGATCATGGCGCGGGCCGGCGCCTCGGCGTCGCCGACCGGCGCGGGCACCCGACGCACCACCGAGTCGAGCACGGCCTCGACGCCGTCGCCGGTCTTGGCCGAGATGCGCAGGACCTCGTCGGGCTCGCAGCCGACGAGGTGGGCGATCTCCTCGGCGTAACGCTCGGGGTCGGCGGCCGGCAGGTCGATCTTGTTGAGCACCGGGATGATCTCGAGGTCGTGCTCCATGGCCAGGTAGAGGTTGGCCAGGGTCTGCGCCTCGATGCCCTGCGCGGCGTCGACCAGCAGGATCGCGCCCTCGCACGCGGCCAGCGAGCGGCTCACCTCGTAGGTGAAGTCGACGTGGCCCGGGGTGTCGATGAGGTGCAGCACGTGGTCGCGCATCTCGCCGTCGGGCCCGGCCGCGTACCAGGGCAGGCGCACGTTCTGCGCCTTGATGGTGATGCCGCGCTCGCGCTCGATGTCCATGCGGTCGAGGTACTGGGCGCGGTAGGCCCGGTCCCCCAGGACGCCGGTCATCTGCAGCATGCGGTCGGCCAGCGTCGACTTGCCGTGGTCGATGTGGGCGATGATGCAGAAGTTGCGGATCTGCGCCGGCGGCGTGAACGTCTCGTCCGCGAAGCCCTGCGTGCCCGGCCGTCCAGGGGTCGTGTCGGACTGCTGGGTGGTCTGGCTCAACGGGCGATCCTCACGGTCGGGACGGACGTGCTGTCCCCATCGTCCCACGAGGCCCGGCCGCACCCGGCGATGTGCGGGGTTGGTAACCTGACGTCCACTGCGTGAGGCGGTCGAGCGCCCCCGCGCGCTCCCGTGGCTCCCGAAGCACCGACAGACGAGGTTCGAAGACTCCCGTGGCGAACATCAAGCAGCAGATCAAGCGCATCCGCAAGAACGAGGAGGCGCGCCAGCGGAACAAGGCGGCCAAGTCGCGCATCAAGACCGCGATCCGCCGCTACCGCGAGGCCGTGGAGGCCGGCGACCAGGAGCAGGCCACCACCCGCCAGCGCGAGGCCGCCCGCCTGCTCGACAAGGCCGTGAGCAAGGGCGTCATCCACAAGAACCAGGCGGCGAACAAGAAGTCGCGCATGGCCCACCGCGCCGAGCGCTTCACCGTCGACGCCAAGGCGGGCAAGACCCCGGCCTGAGGCCCCAGCACACGCGGAACGGCCCGTCCCCGACCTCGGGGCGGGCCGTTCTGCGTCTCACCGGGTGTGCCAGCGTGGCGTCCACGCGGACGTTGGACGTCAGGAAAGCCCCCACGATCACCGGACGGCGGCTCAGCGTCGCGAGCTGCCCCGGGCCGCGACGACCAGTTCGACGGCGTGCTCGAGCGCGTAGGCCGGGTCGGCCGCGGCGCCCTTGACGTCGGCGTTGAGACCGGCCACGACGCCCATCGCGCGCGTCAGCCCCTCGGCTCCCCAGCCCCGCGCCTGGCCCTGGGCCTTGCGCACCTTCCAGGGCGGCATCTTCAGTGCCGACGCCATGGCGTACGGGTCGCCCCGACCGGCGGCGCTGACCCGGGCGACGGTGCGCACGGCGTCGGCCAGGGCGTCGGCGACGAGCACGTGGGCGACACCGGTCTCCAGCGCCCAGCGCAGCTCCTCGAGCGCACCGGGCCGGTCGCCGGTGATGGCCTTCTCGGCGACGGCGAACCCGGTGACCTCGGCCCGGCCGCGGTGGAAGCGGCGCACGGCGTCGGCGTCGACGTGACCGCCCGAGTCCGACGCGAGCTGGGACGCGGCGGCGGCGAGCTCGCGCAGGTCGGAGCCGACGGCGTCCATCAGCAGGCCGAGGGCCTCGCCGGTGATCTTCCCGCCGGCCTGGCGGACCTCGGTGCGCACGAAGTCGGCCCGCTGATCGTCCGACAGCGACGCCGCCGACGCCTCGGTCGCGCCGGCGCTGCGCAGCCCCTCGAGCAGCGCGTCGCCCTTCGGCTTGGTCTCCTTGCCCTTGGCCGGCCGCCGGCCCTTCCCACCCTTGGGCGGGCCGCGGTGCACGACCACGAGCGTCACGCCGTCGCTGGGTGCCTTCGCGTAGTCGAGCAGCAGCGTCGTGACCTCGGCGCTCGCGTCGTGTCCGTTGTCCACCACGACCACGCGCGACTCGGCGAACAGCGACGGGCTGACCAGCTCGCCCAGCACGCCCGCGGTGATCTCGCCGGCGGCGACGTGCGACACCTCGACCGCCGGGTCCGCCTCGCGGGCCGTCGCGATCGCGCGCGACACCGCCCGCTCGACGAGCAGGGCCTCGTCGCCGACGACCAGGTGCAGCGGCGCCGGGGGCTCGGGACTCACGGACCGATCGTGTCACGACACAGCGACAGCGCCGTCGGCGAGCGCGTGAGGGAGGTCTCCCCCGGCCGCGCTCGGTGGTCGCGCTCCCCCTCGTGCCGTAGGGTTTCGCGCTGGACGTGCCCAGGAGGCCGCCACACAACCGAACAAGGCTCATCCAGAGGGGTAGAGGGACCGGCCCGACGACACCCCGGCAACCGGCGTCAGCGTGTTCTGCGCGGCGATCACGGTGCCAATTCCGACCCGCTCCGGCGGGGAAGATGAGGAGGATTTCCTTCCATGACGCTGACTGTCCAGGCCACGACCGGCACCGGTTACGACCTCGGACCCGCCGCCGCCCTCTCCTGCCGGGCCTGCGGCCACCGCATGGACCTGGCGGCGGAGTTCGCGTGCCCGCGGTGCTTCGGGCCCCTCGAGGTGGCCTACGACTTCGGCCGCGTCACCCGTGAGGACATCGAGCGCGGGCCGCGCAGCATCTGGCGCTACAAGTCGCTGCTGCCGGTCCCCACCACGGTCGAGACGATCCCGAACACCGACCCGGGCTGCACGCGTCTGCTCAGGGCCGACCGCCTCGGTGCCGCCCTGGGGATCAGGAACCTGTGGGTCAAGGACGACACCGGCAACCCGACGCACTCCTTCAAGGACCGCGTCGTCGGCGTCGCGCTCGCCGCGGCCCGCGAGCTCGGCTTCACCACGCTGGCCTGCCCGTCGACGGGCAACCTCGCCAACGCCACCGCGGCCGCCGCGGCGCGCGCGGGCTGGGACTCGGTCGTGCTGGTCCCGGCCTCGCTCGAGCGCGCGAAGATCCTGATGACCGCGGTGTACGACACCAACCTCCTCGCTTGCGAGGGCACGTACGACGACGTCAACCGTCTCGCCACCGAGCTCGCCTTCGAGCAGGAGGACTGGGCGTTCGTCAACGTCAACGTGCGGCCCTACTACGCCGAGGGCTCGAAGACGCTCGGCTACGAGGTCGCCGAGCAGCTGGGCTGGCGCGTCCCGGCCCAGACCGTCATCCCGATCGCGTCGGGCTCGCAGCTGACGAAGGTCGACAAGGCCTACTCGGAGCTGATCTCCCTGGGTCTCGTCGACGGCGGCGACTACAAGGTGTTCGGCGCCCAGGCCGCCGGGTGCTCTCCGGTGTCCACCGCCTTCCGCGAGGGCACCGACGTGGTCCGCCCGCAGAAGCCGGACACGATCGCCCGCTCGCTGGCCATCGGCAACCCGGCGGACGGCCCGTACGTGCTCGACGCGGTGCGCCGCTGCGGCGGTGTCGTCACCGACGTCACCGACGAGGAGGTGCGCGACGGCATCCGGCTGCTCGCCCGGACCGAGGGCGTGTTCGCCGAGACCGCCGGCGGGGTGACCGTCGCCAACGCGAAGAAGATGGTCGAGTCGGGCGACCTCGACCCGGACGCCGACACGGTCCTGCTCATCACCGGCGACGGTCTGAAGACCCTCGACGCCATCGAGCACCAGGTCGGCCCGAAGGCCACGATCCCCGCGACGTCGAAGGCCGTGCGCGAGGCGCTGGGGCTGTAGCTCCTCCTCACCGCCGTCGTCGGGGGTCGGGACGCGGGTCGCCGCGGGCGACGACGGCGGGGCCGGCACGCGGGTCGCCGCCGTCGTCCCTCGCGACGACGGCGAGGTCGCCGGACTCGTCGGTGCGGCGCACCATCGCCCCGGAGCGGGCGAGAAGACCCATCACGCCGGGGTTGGGGTGCCCGTAGGTGTTACCGCGCCCGACGCTGACCAGCGCGAGCCCGGCGTGTACCGCGGTGAGGAACGTCGGCGACGACGAGCGTGACCCGTGGTGGGGCACCTTGAGGATCTCGGCGTGGAGATCGGCGCCGGTGCCGAGCAGCGCCGACTGCGCGGAGAGCTCGGCGTCGCCGGGCAGCAGGATCCGGCCGACCGGGGTGTGGGCACGCAGCACGACCGAGGTGTCGTTGACCGCGCTGCCGTCCTCACCGTCGACGTGCACGGTCGGGCGGACCGGCCCGAGCACCTCGAGCACCAGCCCCGGCCAGCGCAGCACGGTGCCCCGCGCCAGCCCGACCACCGGCGCCCGGGCCGCCGCCGAGCGCCCGATCACCTGGACCAGCGTGTCCTCGGGGTCGCGCGCCGGACCGAGGGCGATGCCGCCCACGGGCCGTCCGGAGAGCGCGCCCGCGAGCCCGCCCACGTGGTCGGCGTGCAGGTGGGTCAGCACGACCAGCGCCAGCGACCGGACGCCGAGGCGCGCGAGGCAGCCGTCGATCGCGCCCGCGTCGGGCCCGACGTCCACGAGCACGGCACGTCCCGGCTCGCCCGTCGCCAGGACGAGCCCGTCGCCCTGCCCGACGTCGCACATCACCAGCGACCACCGCGCCGGCGGCCACCCGGGCGGCGCCACGCGCGTCGGCACGATCACCAGCAGCGCGCCGACGAGGACCGCGGCCACCACCAGGCGCAGGCGTCGCCACCGCAGCGCCGCCGCGACCAGCACGACGGCCAGCGCCAGGGCCAGCGCCCCGACGGCACCCGACGGCCACGCGAACGTCGCGCCCGGCACCGCCGCGCACCGCCGCGCGACCCACACCAGCCACGACACCCCCGGCCCGGCCGCCCACACCAGCGCGTGCGCGCCGGCGGTCCACCACGGGGCGACGACCGCCGCGAGCACCCCGAGCACCGTCACCGGCGCGATCCCCGGGGCGGCCAGGAGGTTCGCCACCACCGCGACCAGGCTGACCTCCCCCGACAGCCCCGCGATCACGGGGGCGGTGACCACGTGCGCCGCCACCGGCACCGCCAGCGCCTCGGCGACCCCCGGCGGCACGCCCCGCGCCCGCATCCGTGCCACGAACCCCGGGGCCAGCAGCACCAGCGCCCCCGTGGCCAGGACCGACAGCGCGAAGCCCGGATCGGTCGCGAGGCCCGGGTCCACGAGCAGCAGCACGATCACCGCCGCGCACAGCGCCGGCACCACCGAGCGCCGCCGCCCGACCGCTAGCGCCAGCACCGTGACCCCGCCCATGACCGCCGCCCGCAGGACGCTCGGCGACGGCCGCGCCAGCACCACGAACCCCACCAGCGCCAGCGCCGCCAGCACCGCCGCGGTGCGGGGACCGAGCCGACCCAGCCGGGCCAGCAGCAGCACCGCGCCGCACACGATCGCGACGTTGGTGCCCGACACCGCGGTGAGGTGGGTGAGCCCGGCGGTGCGGAAGTCGTCCTGCAACCCGGGCGAGAGCCCCGAGGTGTCGCCCACCACCAGCCCGGGCAGGAGCGCCGCCGGGTCCTCGGCGAGGACGGCGCGGGCGGCGTCGCGCAGCCCGCCGCGCAGATCGCCTGCGATCCGCTGGGCCGCCGGCACCGGGCCCACCTGCTGCGGCGGGCCGCGCACCTGCAGCACGGCGACGGTGAGGTCGGCGCGGTCCGGGGGTGCGAGCCGGCCCCGCGCGCCCACCACCTGGCCGGGCAACAGCCCCGCCCAGTGCTCGGCCGGCGCGAGCAGCACGACGCGGCCGCCGGCCCGCCAGGCCACGCCCGCCCCGACCTGCCCGCCCACGAGCTCGCCGCGCACGACGACCCGCCCCGGCCCCGGCACCGTCGAGCGCACCGGCTGGGGATCGGCGGTCAGGACGAGGTCGACGCGCGCCGACGCCCCGGAGCCCGTGGCCGGCCGCAGCGGGTGGCTCGCGACGGCGTGGGCCCCGAGCCCGGCCACGACGCCGACCGCGGCGGCGCACCCGCCGGTCGCGATCACCACGGCCCGGAGACCGGAGCGCCCGGAGCGCCCGGCACCCCGCCGGCGCGCCGCCACGACGGCGGCGACCACCCCGACCGCGACCAGCACCAGCGCCGCGCCCCACCCCGCCGTCAGCGCCGCGACGGCGACCCCCCACGACGCGAGCGCGGCGGGGACGAGGCGCAGGTCCGGGGGCGCCGGTGGCTCCGGCTCCCGCGACGACGGGTCCGGCCCCCGCCGCGCCCGCTCCGGCGCCAGGGTGCTCACACCGTCACCAGGTCCCGCAGGGTCGCGAAGCGGGCATCGCCGATCCCGCTGACCTCCTGGAGCTGCTCGACCGTCGCGAAGCGCCCGTTCTGGCTGCGCCACTCGAGGATGCGCTGGGCCGTCACCGGGCCGACGCCCGGCAGCTGGTCGAGTTGCTCCAGGGTCGCGGTGTTGAGGTCGACACGGCCCCCGCCCGGCGGCGCACCGCCCCCGCCACCCGCCGACCCACCGGCCGGGGCGGCCCCGGCCGGAGCGGCTGCCGGCGTCGGCACCCCCACGACGACCTGCTCGCCGTCGTTGATCCGCGCCGCGAGGTTCAGCCCGGTGAGGTCGGCGTCCGGTGCCGCGCCGCCCGCGGCCTCGACCGCGTCGCCGACCCGGCTGCCGGGCGCGAGCCGGACCAGCCCGGGACGCACGACCCGTCCCGACACCGAGACAACGATCGGCCCCGCGTCGACCGGCGGCCCGACGGCCGGTCCGACGGGCGCGCTCGCCGGCCCCGCGACGACGGGCAGCGCGGGGACGGGCTCGGCCGTCGGCCGTCCCGCCCACACCCCGACCGCCGCGACGACGGCCGCGGCGGCCGCCGCGGCGACGAGGGCGAGCGCGCCGGTGCGGCCGGGATCCCATCGCGCCCCCGCCCACGACGCCGGCACCCAGCGCGCGAGCCAGCGCCGGGCGCGCTCGCCCCGCTCGGGCGGGTCCCAGGCGCTCGCCCGCCGGGGCGGCGGCGCGTCGTCCTCCTCGTCGTCCCACCAGTCGTCGTCACCGTCGGGCTCCGGTTCCGGGTCGACCGCGACCGGTGGCGCCAGGCGCAACCGTGCCGCGGGCGTGCCCGGCGGCGCCCCCGGCCAGCCCACGCGATCGACCCGCTCCTCGGCCGGGGACGGCGCCGCCGGACCGACGTCGACGTCCTCGCGCCCGCCCCACCCGGGGGCGCGCAGGGCGCGGAGGCGGTCGCGGGCGCCGTCGGCCGGCGGCGAGGGGCTGCGGAGCATGGCGCGACGCTAGGAAGCGCCGCGGGAGCAGGGACAGCAGCGAGACGGTGCCTGGGGACAACCGGCGGGGGTGGGGACGGAGGACGGCCCGGGCGGGCGGCATCCACGGCCGGAGAGAGCAGCCGGCTAGACCTCCGGCGCGCTCAGCAGGCGCCCCAGCCGCCGCATGTTGGCCCGTCCCGCCACGCGCAGCCCCGCGGCCATCACCGGCAGCAGCGGACGCAGGGCACGGCCCGCCGCGAGTTCGAGCGTCAGTGTCAGGTGGGTCCCGCGCCCCCGGGGCTCCACACGCCCGACGATGTCGACGTCGACGCCGCGGAAACGGCAGCGCGTCCGCCAGTGCGTCGGGCGGGCGTACTCCACGATCTCCGCCGTCCCGCGCCCCGTTCCCCGGTAGGAGGCGGCGAACCGCGACCCCGCCCCGACCGGCTCTGGTCCGAGGAGGTCGATCCGGCGCGCCGCGGGGTTCCACCCGACCTCGGTGCGCAGGTCCGAGACGTGGTCGAACACGGTCGCCGGGTCGGCGTCGGTGTCCAGGCGGTTCACGACGGCCGTCACGTCGCCATCGTCGCGCCCGCGGGACGCCTCAGACCAGGGCCTTGGCCACCGCGTCGCCGACCGCGAGCCCGACCGCCTCGTGCGCGGGCCAGCCCCAGTGGATGCCGTCGGGGTTGCCGCGCCCGCCGAGGACGTGGTCGGTGACGAGCGGCGCCGGGTCGACGAGCACGACGTCGCGGGCCGCCGCCCACGCCGTCATGGCCCGGACGTGGGCCTCGCGCCCGGCGTGCACCCCGCCGTAGGCCGGCGCCCGGTGCACCGAGGGCAGCAGTCCGACGACGGGCAGACCGGGGATCAGCGTCGTCACCGCGAGCCGCAGCTGCTCCAGGTACCGGACCGTCTCCCCCGGCGGCAGCGCCACCGGCCCGGCACGGCCGAGCGCACGGGCCGCCCGGGGCGTCAGCCACCGGTGGCCGTCGCGCACCGAGCGCCGCAGCCACGACGGCCGCACCGCGGGGATCAGCTCGCGCAGCGCCGTCGGCACCGGCGAGGGCAGCGTGTCCATGCCCCCGACCCCGAGAACCACGGCGTCCGCGCGGCGCAGGGAGGCCCAGATGCGCGGGTCGCCGACCATCGCCCGCCACGCGTGCCGCGCGGTCCATCCGAGGCCGGCGTGCAGCTCCGCGCGTCCGTCGACGGTCCGGGCGGCGACGTGCGGCCAGAGCCGGGGCTCGTCGGCGGGCTCGGCCCGGTCGGGGCCGTGGAAGGACAGCGAGTCCGCGATCACGACGAGGACCGGACCCGGCGGCACCGGAGAGGTCACGCCCCGAGGCCCCAGCCCCGCAGCCGCCAGCGGTCGAAACGGTGCTCCAGCACCGCCCAGGCGCAGTTGCGCAGGGGCTGCAGCGAGTGCCACGCCTCGACCGGCCAGCCCAACGTGGAGGCGGTCAGCGCGCTGATCGTGCCGCCGTGGGCGACGACCATCGCCGTCAGCGCCTCGTCGGTGCCCGCCAGCTCCTCGGCCAGCTCGTCGAGGACCGGAACGGCCCGCCGTGCGACCTCGACGCGGGACTCCCCGCCGGGCGGCGCCCAGCCCGGGTCGGTGCCCCAGGCCGCCAGCCCACCGGGCCACCCCGCCTCGACCTCCGAGCCGGTCAGGCCCTCCCAGTCGCCGAGGGACGTCTCGCGCAGCCGCGGCTCGGGGCGCGGGACCAGCCCGGACTCCTTGGCGACGGCCTCGGCCGTGCGCCAGGCACGGACCTGGTCGGACGCGACGAGCAGCGCGGGGTCGTAGTCCGCGAGCAGCGGCGCGGCGGCGAGGGCCTGGGCGCGGCCCTCGTCGTCGAGGTCGGGGTCGAGGCGACCCTGCATCCGGCTCTCGGCGTTCCACGTCGTCCGACCGTGCCGGGCGAGGACGAGCCGGTGCAGCGTCACTCGACGGCGGCGCTGCGGTCGGACGGCGGGCCGTACACCTCGGCGGGCAGCGGCACGGCCGGGCAGTCCTTCCACAGGCGCTCGAGGCCGTAGAAGTCGCGCTCGTCGGTGTGCATCACGTGGACGACGATGTCGCCGAAGTCCAGCAGGACCCACCGCGCCTCCTGCGTGCCCTCGCGGCGCACCGGCTTCGCCTCGAGGTCCCGCAGCTTCTCCTCGACGTTGTCGACGACGGCCTGCACCTGGCGCTCGTTGGGCGCGGAGGCGATCACGAACGCGTCGGTGAGGGGGAGCCGCTCGGACACGTCGATGGCGACGACGTCCTGGGCGAGCTTGTCGGCGGCGGCGAGCGCGGCGGTCTGGGCCAGACGGCGCGCGCGGTCGGTGACGGCCACGAAACCCTTCGGGGTCGGAGACTCGAGCACCTCGATGGTACTCGACCGGTGCCGGGCCGAGCCCGCGCGACGTCGGGGGCCCGTCGCATACTTGTCGGATGCCGGACTTCGGGGACGGACTCGCCCGCGGCACCGACCTGGTGGCCGCCGCCGAGAACGCCGTCGCGCAGGCCACGGCCCCGCTCGGCGGCCGGCGTCCCGACCTGCTCGCCGTCTTCGTCTGCCATCCCGACCCCGACGTCATCGCCCGGGCCGGGGAGCGCGCGATGGAGGTCGCGGGCGCGCGCGCCGCCATCGGCTGCAGCGCCGGTGGCGTCATCGGCGACGGCCACGGCGTGGAGGCCTCGCCCGCCGTCGCCGTGTGGGCGGCCGCGCTGCCCGGCGCGCGGCTGACGCCGTTCCACCTCGACGCGAGCCGCACCGAGACGGGCATCGTCGTCGGCGGGATGCCGGCCCGCGCGGACGGCGACCAGGTCGCGATCATGCTCGCGGACCCGTACACGTTCCCCATCCAGGGCTTCGTCGAGCAGTCCGGCGAGGCACTGCGGGGGCTGCCGCTGGTCGGCGGGCTCGCGTCGGGTCCGGGCGGGGCCGGGGGCGCGCGCCTGTTCCTCGACGGGTCGGTGCACGAGCGCGGCGTCGTCGGGCTGACGATCGGCGGCGACGTCACGGTGCGCACGCTGGTCAGCCAGGGCTGCCGCCCGGTGGGGCCGACGATGACGGTGACGGCCGCCGACGGCCCCCACCTGCAGGGACTCGCCGGCCAGCCCGCCTACCGCAAGCTCGAGCAGATCATCGGTGAGCTCGACGAGGGCGAGCAGCAGCTGGTGGCGCAGGGCCTGCACCTCGGCGTCGCCATGGACGAGTACGCCGACGACCACCGCCAGGGCGACTTCCTCATCCGCGGCGTCGTCGGCGCCGACCCGGAGGAGGGGACGGTCACCGTCGGCGACGTCGTCGAGGTGGGGCGCACCGTGCGCTTCCAGGTCCGGGACGCCGCCAGCGCCGACGCCGACCTCGACTGGCTCATGACGCGCTTCCGCGGCGAGGGCGCGACGGCCGGCGCGCTGCTGTTCTCCTGCAACGGGCGCGGGCGGGCCATGTTCCCCGACGCCGACCACGACGTCGCCGCCCTGCGGCGCGGTCTCGCGCCCGAGGGGGTGGCCGGGTTCTTCGCGGCCGGGGAGATCGGGCCGGTCGGCACCCGCAACCACCTGCACGCGTTCACCGCGTCCGTGCTGGCGTTCGGCGACGCGGCGACCCGCTGACGGGGGCCCTGCGACCCGGTGCGGACGTCACTCCTACGGTGGACGCCGCCCGACCGCACCCCCGCCAGGAGCACGTGACGCGATGAGCCCCGCGCACCGGCCGGACCCCCGGCAGCGTCCGGGGGACGACCGGCCTCCGCCGGAGGACGCCCGTCCCCCGGCCGGCGACACCCCGCCCCTCCCCGACGACGTCGTGGCGCTGCTCCGCGGCCCGAACCCGTGCTTCGTCGCGACGGTGATGCCCGACGGGTCGCCGCAGACGACCGAGACGTGGGTGGACACCGACGGCCGCCACGTCGTGATCAACACGGTCGAGGGGTTCCAGAAGGTGCGCAACCTGCGCCGCGACCCCCGCGTCTCGGTGGCGGTCGCCGACGTGACGCGACCCAGCCGCTACGTCGCCGTGCGCGGCCGGGTCGTCGACATCACGCCCGAGGGCGCCAGCGAGCACATCGAGTCGCTCGCCCGGCGCTACCTCGGGGGTCCCTACCCGTGGTTCGGCGGCCGGGACCAGGTCCGTCTCATCCTGCGGATCGCCCCGACCGCCGTGCACCGCCAGGGCTGAGGCTCACGGGCCGGTGCTCGTCCCCGGCCCCGCCTCACCGGAGATCTCGAACAACGGCGGGGCGTGCAGCCCGAACGTCGACGGCTGGACCAGCGCCACCCCGAGCGCGACGAGCAGCACGACGAGCACGGCGATCGCGCTCATCACGAGCGCGCCGGCGGGGCGGCGCTCCGGCTCGACCCAGGTACCGGACGTCGCGACAGCCGGCAGCGCGTGGGACGGCACGCCGGGCAGGTCGGACGCCTGCTCCGGGGGCCAGGGACCCCACTCCTGCTCGGGACGCGGCGCGGGCGCGGAGGCCGGGCGCGGGACGGGCGAGGGGATCGGCCCCGTGTGCGGGCGGACGAAGCCGCCCGGCGCGTCCGACCACTCCCGCCACGCCCGCTCCGCCGGGCTCAGCGCCGCCCACTGCTGCTCGACAGCGGACACCACCGCCGGGGCGAGGGGCTCCCCCGCCTCCGGCGCCTGCCGCGGCCGCGGCACGACGACGACCTTCACCGACGACAGGTCCAGCGGCCCGGTCGGCGCGTCGTCCTCGACGAGCACCTCCGGCGCGGCGTCCTCCTCCACGCCCTCGCGACGGTGCCGGCTCATCGGGAGGCCTCGCTCAGGGCGCAGCCGTTGCCGGACCAGGTGCCGTCGGAGTAGGACAGCGTCGCCGCGCTGCCATCATTCGGGACCACCTGCAGGGACGACCCCGCGAACGTGTAGGACCCCACTGTTGCCCCGTCAACGGTGACGCTCCCGTCCGACAACATGACGGACCCGCCGCCGAAGCAGCCGCTCGCGCTGTAGGTGCCGCTCGGCGCGCTGACGGCCGGCTGGGCGGTCGTGGTCGAGGTGTCCGACGGGGTCACCGTCCCCGACCCTTCCGGCGTCCCCTCCGTCGCGGCGTCCTCCGACTCAGGAGTCGTACCGCCACCGCCCGCAGCCGGCGAGCGCGCCGGTGCCTGCCGGGCGTTGTCGGAGGTGTCGGAGGTCTCTGGGTCGCCGCCGTTCGGGTCGACCGCGTTCGGGTCGACCGCGTTCGGGTCGACCGCGCTCGGGTCGACCGCGTTCGGGTCGACCGCGTTCGGGTCGACCGCGTTCGGGTCGACCGCGTTCGGGTCGGCGTTCGACTCTGCGTTCGTGGCCTCGTTGATCGGGGTGCCGTCAGCCGCCCCGGCCTCCGCCGGGTCAGTACTCGACGAGGGCTGTGCCGGCGGGAAGTAGTTGTTGTTGATCGTGACGTCCACGTTGACCGTGTCGTGGTGGCCGTCGCTGCCCGCCGGGCGGTCCCAGCCACGGCCGGTGTGGACGTCGACGATGGTGTAGTTGTTGGTCACCGTCGTCGTCTGGTGCGTGATGACCGTGATCGCGGTGGACGTGAACGACACCCAGCGCGGGCCGTAGTAGGCCACCGAGCTGAACGACCGGGGCGCCGAGAGCGGGTTGCCGCAGAAGCAGCGGGTGACGGGGTTGCCGTGGTCGTCGACGAGCACCGCGGTGCCGGCCTGCAGCACGGCGGGCCAGGACGTCACGTGCCCGCCCGCCCAGCCGTGGTTGGTGACGTAGGTGTCGGAGCGCAGGACGACGCTGGTCAGGCCGTCGACGTAGCGGGAGACGGTGGTCGCCGAGGAGTCGCCGAGACCGAGCACGGAGGCCCAGCCGGCGGCGCGGTCGGGGTGGTCGGCGAGGAAGCGGCTGAGCTGCCCGCGGTCGCAGACCGCGTCGCTGCCCGAGCCCCCGTACAGACCGGGGGTCGTGCCGGAGCGGCGTCCGCCGGTGTGGGCGACCGGCCGGACGGCCACGGCGTCGGTGCCGACCGCGGGCATGAACGGGTCGGCGCCGGCGGTGGCGACGGGCTCGAGCGCGACGGTGGTGGGCGCGCTCATCTCCCGCGCGACCAGCATCCCCGCGGCCGCCGCGACCAGCACGGCGAGCACCACCAGGACCACGATCGCCGCGCGGGCCCGACGGCGGGGCGGTGGCTGGACCTGCACGACGACCGGTGGCGGCGGCACGATCATCCCGGATCAACTCCCCCAGCAGCCCGCCCCCGACGGGCGGCGTCGAGTGGATCTCGGGGAGTCACTGCGGTGCGTTAGTCGACACGCCGACGCATCACTCGATCGTGGCGGTCGAGCCTCCGGACGGACCAGAGCGGGCGTTACTCCGGCGCGACGTGCTCCGTCGGGCCCAGTACCCAGCCGTGCCCGTGCTCACGGTAGAGACCGCGCTTGGCGATGTACTGCACGACCCCGTCGGGCACCAGGTACCAGACCGGCTCCCCCGCCGCGACGCGCTCCCGGCACGCCGTCGACGAGATCGCCATGGCCGGCACCTCGAGCAGGCTCACCGCGCCGTGCGGGAGGTGGTCGCCGTCGAGGTCGAAGCCCGGGCGCGTCACGCCCACGAAGTGCGCGAGCCGGAACATCTCGTCGGCGCGGTGCCACGACAGTATCTGTTCGAGGGCGTCGGCGCCGGTGATGAAGAAGAGCTCGTCGTCGGGGAAGATCGCCGCGAGGTCCGAGAGGGTGTCGACGGTGTACGTCGGTCCCTGCCGGTCGACGTCGACGCGGCTGACGGTGAACCGGGGGTTCGACGCCGTGGCGACGACCGTCATGAGGTAGCGGTCCTCGGCCGGGCTGACCGCCTGGCTCTCCTTCCGGTAGGGCTGGCCGGTCGGCACGAAGACGACCTCGTCGAGCGCGAACCGGACCTGCGCCTCGCTGGCCGCCACGAGGTGGCCGTGGTGAACGGGGTCGAAGGTGCCGCCCATGACCCCGATCCGGCGGCCGCTCATCCGATCAGCCTAGATCGCCGCCGGGTGTTCACACCGGCAGCAGGCCCGACACCACACCCGCGAGCTGCGCGGCCGTGCGGCACTCGTGCATCGGCACGACCTCGCCGTAGCGCCGCGCCGCGGAGTCGCCGGTGCCCCACTGGGCCTGCGGTTCCGGGTTGAGCCAGTGCACGTGACGGGCGCGCTCGGCGAGGTCGCCGAGGACGGTCAGGTTGGGGTCGCGGTAGTTGGTGCGCGCGTCGCCGAGCACCAGCAGCGACGTCCGCGGCCCGACGACGTCCGGCCAGCCCTCCCGGAACCGGCCGAGCGCGGCCCCGTAGTCGCTGTGCCCGTCGAAGGCGATGAGGCCCGGCCGGGCGGTGATCTCGGCCATGACGCCGGCGAGGTCGGCGTCGGGGCCGAACAGGTCGGTGACCTCGACGCAGCCGTCGACGAAGCAGAAGATCCGGATGCGGGAGAACTGCTCGCGCAGGGCCTGGACCAGCATCATCGTGAAGTGGCTGAAGCCGGCCACCGACCCGGAGACGTCGCAGAACAGCACCAGCTCGGGGCGTCCCGGGCGCGGTTTGCGGTAGGCGGGGCGCATCGGCACCCCGCCGGTCGACATCGACCGCCGCAGGGTGCGGCGCAGGTCCATCGGGCCGCGGCGGGCCCGCCGCCGGCGCGCGGCCAGCCGCGATGCCAAGTGCCGGGCCAGCGGGGCGACGCGCCGGCGCAGATCGGCGAGCTGCTCGGAGTTGGCCGTCAGGAAGTCGACGCGATCGCCCTGCTTGGGCACGCCGGTCTTCGCCGCCGCCTCCCGGCCGCGGACCTCCGCGCCGCGCCGGCGGGTCTCGTCGGTGACCATCCGCCGGAACGCCGCGATCCGCTCGCGCACCTGGCGCCGCGAGACCTCCTCGGCGAACGGGCTGTCCCACTCCGCGTCGGGGCCCCCGCGCAGGTCGGCCAGCACGCGCGCGAGCAGCGTCTCGGGCCGCACCGCGTTGAGCGCCTGGTACGCCGACCACGTCGTCGGACGGCCACCACCACCCTCCCCGCGATCGCCCCCGCCACCGCCCTGGCCCTGCCCCTGGCCGCCCTGGCCGCTGCCGCGCCCGACCGCGCCGAGCCCGTCCACGATCGCGCGGGCCAGCTCGGCCATCGCCGCGGTGTCGCCGTCCCGCAGGAGCCCGGCGAGCAGGTCGCGCAGCGCCTCGACGTCCACCGAGCCGTCTTCGGCGTAGGGCAGCGCGACCTCGCCGAGCGCGGCGCCCTGCCCCAGCGGGAACCACAGGTCGAACAGCGCGTCGAACACCGCCCGCTGGCCCGAGCGTCGCAGCATCGCCGCGGCCAGCCCCTCGCGCAGCTGCTCGCGTCGCAGCAGGTCGAGCTCGGCCATCACCGCCGCGGCGTCGACCGACTCGCCCGGCCCGACGGCGATCCCCGCCCGGCGCAGCGCCCCGACGAAGTCGACGAGGTGGGCGGGCAGGCCGCCGGTCACGGACGGGGCGGGCATCAGTTGAGCCGCAGCTCGGCCACGGCCTTCTGCGCGTCGGCCTGGTGCTTGAGCACGACGCCGAGGGTGGCGCGCACGGTGTCGTCGTCGAGGGTGTCGAGGCCGAGCGCGAGCAGCGTGCGGCCCCAGTCGATCGTCTCGGACACCGACGGCGCCTTGCGCAGCTGGATGCCGCGCAGCACGCCGACGATGCGCACGAGCTCCTCGGCCAGCGCCTCGGGCAGCTGCGGCACGCGCGACGCCACGATGCGGCGCTCGAGCTCGGCGTCGGGGAAGTCGAGGTGCAGGAACAGGCAGCGCCGCTTGAGCGCCTCGGACAGCTCGCGGGTGGCGTTGGACGTGAGCAGCGTGAACGGGCGCTGCGCGGCGACGACGGTGCCGAGCTCGGGGACGGTGACCTGGAAGTCGCCCAGCACCTCCAGCAGCAGGCCCTCGACCTCGACGTCGGCCTTGTCGGTCTCGTCGACCAGCAGGACGGTCGGGTCGGTGCGCCGGATGGCGGTGAGCAGCGGGCGCGGGAGCAGGAACTCCTCGGAGAAGACGTCGTCCCGGGTGTCGTCCCACGACTCGCCCTGGCTCGCGGTGATCCGCAGCAGCTGCTTGGCGTGGTTCCACTCGTAGAGCGCGCGGGCCTCGTCGATGCCCTCGTAGCACTGCAGCCGTACGAGCCCGGCGCCCGTCGCGTCGGCGACGGCCCGCGCCAGCTCGGTCTTGCCGACGCCCGCCGGCCCCTCGACGAGCAGCGGCTTACCCAGGCGGTCGGCGAGGAAGACGGTGGTCGCGACGGCGGTGGACGCGAGGTAGCCGACGTCGGCGAGCCGGGTCACGACGTCGTCGACGGAGTCGAACAACGTCTTCTGGCGGACCGGCTCGGTGCTCACGGGCCGCATCCTGCCTGCCGCGCCCCGTGTTGTCCCCCGGATGTGGCCCGCTCGCCCCTCACGCGGGGGACCGACGACACCCTCCTGATGGTCACCTCGTTGAACGTGAGGTGAACGTGAGGACAGCGTCGGTCGAGCGTCTGCTCGCGATGGCCCTGGTCGCGACGGTGGCGGTGACGATCGCGCTCTCGCTCGTCACTGCTCTCCTGCACCCGGCCCCGGCCGCGCTGTGGGCCTACGTCGACGGTCTCGAGCCCTACAACTTCCCGACGTGGGCGGGCGCGGTGGTGCTGCTGCTCGCGGCGCTCGCGTGCCTCGCCGCCGGTCTGGCCGCGCGGGCCGCGCGCCGCCGGGACGCGGTGTGGTGGGCGGCGGCCGCGGTCGGGCCCACGATCGCCTCGCTGTGCGTCGCCACCGGCTTCCACACCCGCATCGACGGGCTCGCCCGCCAGGTCGTCGGCACCAACCCCCTGACCACCGACTGGCTCCCCTCCGCGATCGCCGCGGGGCTGCTGTTCGCGGTGCCGTTCGTCGTGGTGTCGCGCCGGCTGCCCCACGGCCGGTGGCTGCTGGCCGCCGTCGCCGCGGTCGGGGTGGGTGCGCTGGTCAGCGAGCTGCTGGTCCGGGCCCTCGGTCCCGGGGGCCGCGTGCCGGCCGAGCTGGCCGAGGGCGTCCAGATCCTCGGCGCGGTGGGCCTGCTGCTGGCGCTCGTCGGGGCCGTGACGGTGGTCCGCGACGGCACCGAGCTGGGGATCCTGCCCGCCGGGGCGAGCCCGGACGACCTCGCCGGTCCGCGCCGCGGCGGCCTGCACGCGTCCCCCGACCTGCGCCGCCGCCTGCTCTGGGCGCTGCTGCTGGTGCCGACGGTCGCGCTGAGCGCGCTGAGCCTGCTCGTCACCCTCGCGTTCCCGACGCCGGGCCCGAAGCTCGAGCAGTGGATCGGCTACCTCAACGTCGACGCCGAGGGCAACCTGCCGACGTGGTGGGCCGTCGGCCTGCTCGCGATCGCGGCCGTCGCGCACCTCCTGGCCGGGCTCGCCGGCCGCGCCACGGGCGCCCGCGCGGCGGTCGGCTGGCTGGTCACCGCCGCGATCCTCGCCGGCATGTCGCTCGACGACATGACCTCGATCCACGAGCGCGTCGGCGACATGGTCAAGCCCGAGGGCGCGGGCGGGACCGACGGCTCGTTCTCGTTCTACTGGGTCATCCCGGGCGCGGGCGTCGCGCTGGCGATCGCCGTCGTCGTCGGCGCGCTGGCGCGGCAGCTGCGCGGCCGCCCCCGCTGGCTGCTCGTCGGCGGGCTCGGCGTGCTGTTCTTCTTCGCCCTCGGCCTGGAGGGCATCGAGGGCGCGGTCATCGCGAGCCAGCAGGGCAGCCGCGTCGTGCAGGTGCTCGCCTACCACGTCGAGGAGCTGGGCGAGAACGTCGGCGCGCTGCTGCTCATCGGCGCGGCGACCAGCGCGCTCACGGTCCGGCGCCGCGCCGGGGCGCTCGGGGTGCGGTACGTCGGCGCGGGCGAGCCGGTCGAGGAGGACGGACCGGAGCCCGCGCCGGTCGACCCCGCCGCCCTGCCCACCGAGGCGATCCCGGTCGCGGCGACCACCCCGATCGCCCGGGGCTGAGCGCTCCCCCGCCACCCGAGATCACCAGGTCGAAAGGCACCTCCACGACCCCCGCGGCGGTGCGTTTCGGACTGCTGATCACCGGACGGGGTGGCGTGCGGGTGGGAAGGTGCCGGACATGGCGGGCGTGGTGGTGCGCGGGGCGCGGATGCCGGGGTCGGGGCGGCCGCTCGACGTGCGTCTCGCGGACGGCGTGGTCGCCGCGGTCGGGGCCGAGGTCGGGGTGGAGCGCGGGGACGAGGTCGTCGACGCCCGTGGTCTGACGGTGCTGCCGGGCCTGGTCGACGCGCACGTGCACTGGTCGCAGTGGGCCCAGGTGCGCCGGCGCGTGGACGTCGGGGCGGCCACGTCGCCGCAGGAGGCGGCGGCGACGATGGCGGCGGCCCCCGGCGCCGGCCTGGTCGTCGGTCACGGCTTCCGCGCCGGGCTCTGGTCGGCCGCGCCGCACCAGGACCTCCTCGAGCGCGCCGCGCCCGGACGCCCGATCGCGCTGGTCAGCGACGACCTGCACGCCGTCTGGCTCAGCCCCGCCGCGCTGGCGCGCTTCGGGCTCGACCACCCCACCGGGCACCTGCGCGAGCAGGAGGCGTTCGCCGTCCAGACGCGGCTGTCGGCCGAGCCGGACCCCGCCGAGCTCGACGGGTGGGTCGCCGCGGCGTCCGTCGAGGCGGCCGCCCGCGGCCTCACCGGCATCCGCGACTTCGAGTACGACGACACCCCCGCCGTCTGGGCGCGGCGGGCCGCCCGCGGACCGCTGGCCCTGCGCGTCGAGGCCGCGGTGTGGGAGCCGTGGCTCGACGAGACCCTCGAGCGCGGGCACGCCACCGGCGACGCGGTGGCCGGCCTGGTGCGCGTCGGCCCGTTCAAGATCCTCGCCGACGGTTCGCTCAACACGCGCACGGCCGCCTGCCACCACCCCTACCCCGACCCCGCCGACGGCCACGGCGCCCTCAACATCGACCCGGGCGACCTGCGCGAGCTCATGGACCACGTGGCCCGCCACGGCCTGCACCCCGCGGTGCACGCCATCGGCGACCGGGCCAACGCCGTCGTCCTCGACGCGTTCGAGCACGTCGGCGGGCCGGGCCGGGTCGAGCACGCCCAGCTCGTCGCGGCCGGCGACGTCACGCGGTTCGCCCGGCCCGGGCTGGTCGCGTCGGTACAGCCCGCGCACCTGCTCGACGACCGGGACGTCGCCGAGCGGCACTGGCCCGACGTCACGGCCCGCGCGTTCCCCTACGCCGACCTCGTCGCGGCCGGCGCCCGTCTCGAGCTGGGATCCGACGCCCCGGTGGCCCCGCCCGACCCGTGGACGGCGATCGCCGCGGCCGTCGCCCGCTCGGGCGACGAGCGCCCGCCGTGGCACCCGGAGCAGGCCCTCGACGTCGCCACCGCCCTGCGGGCGTCGTGCGGCGGCCGGCTCGAGCTGCGCGCCGGCGACCCGGCCGACCTCGTCCTGCTCGGCGACGACCCGCTGCACGCCGACCCGGCGACGCTGCGGGCGATGCCCGTGCTGGCGACGCTCGTGGGCGGGCGCTTCACCCACCGCACGGATCCGTAGCGGTCGGTGCCCCGCGCTGTCGGACCGCTGTGCTTTCGTGGGGGCATGACGGCGACCACCGACCTGCGCACGGACGCCGAGGCCACGCTCCAGCGCCTCGCCGGGCCCGGGGCGCGGCTGCGCGAGGACCAGTGGGCGGCCATCCACGCGCTCGTGGCCGAGGGCCGGCGCGCCCTGGTGGTGCAGCGCACCGGGTGGGGCAAGTCGGCGGTCTACTTCGTGGCGACGGCGCTGCTGCGGGCGGCGGGCAAGGGCCCGACGGTCATCGTCAGCCCGCTGCTCGCCCTCATGCGCAACCAGATCGACGCCGCCGAGCGCGCCGGCATCCACGCGGTGACGGTCAATTCCGCGAACACCGACGGGTGGCAGGACGTCTACGCCCAGGTCCAGGCGGGCGAGGTCGACGTGCTGCTGGTCAGCCCGGAGCGGCTCAACAACCCCGAGTTCCGCGACCAGGTGCTCCCGGAGCTCAGCCGCACCGCGGGCATGCTCGTGGTCGACGAGGCGCACTGCATCTCCGACTGGGGGCACGACTTCCGGCCGGACTACCGGCGCCTGCGCACGCTGATCGCCGAGCTGCCCGACGGCGTCCCGGTGCTGGCCACGACGGCGACGGCCAACGACCGCGTCACGACGGACGTGGCCGACCAGCTGGGGGTGTCGAGCAGTCATGACCACGCCCTGGTCCTGCGCGGCGAGCTCGACCGCGAGTCACTGCGCCTCGGGGTCCTCCCGCTGGACAAGGGGGCGGACCGCTTCGCCTGGCTCGCGCAGCACCTCGACGACCTCCCGGGCTCGGGCATCGTCTACACGCTGACGGTGGCCGCGGCCGACGAGCTCGCCGCGTTCCTCCGCGAGCGCGGGCACGCCGTCGCCGCCTACACGGGCAAGACCGACCCCGCCGAGCGCGAGCGCGCCGAGGACGACCTGCTGGCCAACCGCGTCAAGGCGCTGGTGGCGACGAGCGCGCTCGGCATGGGGTTCGACAAGCCGGATCTCGGCTTCGTCGTCCACCTCGGGGCCCCGCAGTCGCCGGTGGCCTACTACCAGCAGATCGGCCGCGCGGGCCGCGGCGTCGAGCGCGCCGAGGTGCTGCTGCTGCCCGGCCCGGAGGACCGCGACATCTGGGCCTACTTCGCGTCGCTCGCCTTCCCGGCCGAGCCGCAGGTGCGGGTCGCCCTCTCGGTGCTCGGCGACGCCGGCCGCCCGCTGTCGACCGCGGCGCTCGAGCCGCGGGTGGAGCTGTCCCGCGGGCGGCTCGAGATGATGCTCAAGGTCCTCGACACCGACGGCGCCGTGCGCCGCGTCAAGGGCGGCTGGGAGGCCACCGGGCAGCCGTGGGAGTACGACGGCGCCCGCTACACCGGGCTGGCCAAGGCCCGCCGCGCCGAGCAGCAGGCGATGCTCGACTACATCGCCACCGACGGCTGCCGCATGGAGTTCCTGCGCCGCCAGCTCGACGACCCCGGCGCCGCCCCGTGCGGGCGCTGCGACAACTGCACCGGGCAGCGCCACGACCCGAGCATCGGCGAGGACGTCCGCGTCCAGGCGCAGACGACGCTCGACCGGCCCGGCGTGCCCCTGGCCCCGCGCAAGCAGTGGCCCAGCGGCATGGACGCCCTCGACGTCCCGCTCAAGGGCAAGATCGCGCCCGGCGACGCCGCCGAGGAGGGCCGGGCGCTGGGCCGGCTCACGGACGTCGGCTGGGGCCCGCGGCTGCGCCCGCTGCTGCGCGCCGACGACCTCGTGCCCGACGCCGCCGTCGACGCCGCGGTCGAGGTGCTCAAGGGCTGGGACTGGGCGCAGCGCCCGGCGGGCGTCGTCTGGCTGCCGTCGCGGCGGCGGCCCGTCCTCGTCGAGAGCTTCGCACAGCGCATCGCGAGCATCGGCCGGCTGCCGCTGCTCGGCGCGCTCGCCGACACCGCGCCCCCGGTCTACGACGACCCCGAGGACGACAGCGAACCCGAGCCGCCGAACTCCGCCCAGCGCCTCGCCGAGGTGTGGTCGCGGCTGTCGGTCCCGCCGGGGACGGACCTGGGCGCCGGCCCGGTCCTGCTCGTCGACGACGTCGCCGACTCGGGCTGGACGCTCACCGTGGCCGCCGCGCTCCTGCGCCGGGCCGAGGCGCCCGCGGTGCTGCCGTTCGTGCTGGCCACCACCGGCTGAGCGGGACGCGCCACGCTCGGGCGATGCACGCCCTCCTCTCAGCGCGGGTTCAGCTCGGTCGGCGAGCCTGGGGCGGTATGCCGGAGATGTCCGTTCTCCGGCGTCTCGCCGCCCTCCCGCCGACGAGAGGACCCGGGCATGACGATGCCGCGCCCGCCCGAGCCCCAGGAGCCCCAGGAACCCCGCCCGCTCTCGGAGCACGAGTGCCGCGCGCTCTCGGAGCTCGAGCAGCACCTCGCCGACGACGACCCCTCCCTGCACCAGCGGATGCGCCCGCGCCCGGCGTGGATGCCCGCGATCTCGTCCCGCGCCTACAACGCGCTGATCCAGGTCGCCGTCGTCCTGGTGGTGCTCGTCGTGCTCCTCCCGCCCCCGTGGGCCGCGGCGCTGGCGGTCGTCGTGGTCATGCTGGTGCCGACCGTGATCACGGTCCTGGCCCAGCGGCGGGAGCAGCCGCGGGAGCGGCCCGACGAGGGATGACCGGGACGGCGGCCGTGTCCGACCGGTCGTCCGGTTCCCGCCGGGCGTCGCGGGGTGGTATGCCCTGCGGTGTGACGATCGCCGCGCTGTACCGCTACCCCGTGAAGTCGATGCTCGGGGAGTCCCTGAGCCGCGCCGTGCTGGACGAGCGCGGGGTCCTCGGCGACCGGGCCTACGCCGTGCTCGACGTCGAGACCGGCATCGTGGCCAGCGCGAAGGTGCCCAAGCGGTGGGCGAAGCTCCTCGCGTTCTCGGCCGCGTTCGCCGGCGAGCCGGTCGCGGGCGAGGCGGCGCCGCCGGTGGTCATCACCTTCCCCGACGGCTCCACCCGGCGCAGCGACGACCCGGACATCGACCAGGCGCTCTCCGACGTCCTGGGCCGCGAGGTCGAGCTCATCACGACGCCGCCCGACGGCGTGGCCTTCGAGGAGCTCTGGGTCGACATCGAGGGCGTCGAGCGCGCCGAGCTGGGCCCCGAGCACATCATCGAGGCCACCACGAAGCGCCAGGAGGACACCGGCGAGGCGATCAGCCACTTCGACGTCGCCGGCTTCGCCCCGCCCGGGCGGTTCTACGACCTGTGCGCGATGCACGTCATCACCGAGTCGACGTTGCAGCGCCTGCGCGAGCTCGCCCCGGAGAGCGACTTCGACGCCCGCCGCTACCGGCCCAACGTCGTGCTGTCGGACACCGAGCCCGGCTTCGTCGAGAACGACTGGCCCGGCCGCGAGATGACCCTGGGCGGCGACGGCGCCCGGCTCGCGTTCAGCTTCCAGACCATGCGCTGCGTCATGACGACGATGGCGCAGCAGGACCTCCCCGAGGACCGCAACACCCTGCGCACGGTCGCGAAGAACAACCGCATCGACATCTCCCACCCCGTGGTCGGCGGGAAGTGGGCCTGCGCCGGGGTGTACGCCGACGTCGCCGCGGGCGGCGAGGTGGCCGTCGGCGACCCGCACTCCTGACCCGGGCAGATCATGGACACCCGCGCCAGCACCGTCGACGGCGTCGTCACCCGCAGCGCGCGGCGCACGCCCGACCGCGTCGCCCTCCGGTTCGCCGACCGCTCCTGGACCTACCGCGAGCTCGACGACGCCGTCACCCGCGCCGCCGGCTTCCTCGCCGAGCTGGGGATCGCCGCGGGCGACCGCGTCGCCACCTACGGGCGGAACTCCGACGCGTACGCCCTGGCCTTCCTCGGCTGCGCCCGTCTCGGGGCGGTCCACGTCCCGATCAACTACGCGCTCACCGGCGAGGAGCTCGGCTACCTGCTCGAGCAGTCGGGCAGCCGGCTGCTGCTCGTCGACCCGGCGCTCGCCGCCCCCGTCGACGCGCTGCCGACGCAGCCCAAGCAGGTCGTGCCGCTGCGCGACGCGCCCGGGTCACTGCTCGACCGGGCGCGGGAGGGCGCGATCCCGGAGCTGACCACCACCGTCGCCGACACCGACCTCGTCCAGCTGCTCTACACGTCGGGCACCACGTCGCGGCCGAAGGGCGCGATGATGACCCACCGCGGTCTGGTGCACGAGTACGTGTCGGGCGTGCACGCGCTGGCGATGTCGGAGGACGACCGGCCGCTGCACGCCATGCCGCTCTACCACTCCGCGGGCATGCAGCTCTTCCTCATGCCCTACCTCATGGTCGGCGCCACGAACACCGTCGTGGAGGCGCCCGACGTCCCGGAGGTGCTGCGGCGCATCGAGGCCGACGGCATCGGCGCGATCTTCCTCGCCCCTACCGTGTGGGTGCCGCTGGTCAACCACGCCGACTTCGGCACGCGCGACCTCAGCAGCCTGCGCAAGGCGTTCTACGGCGCGTCGATCATGCCGGTGCCCGTGCTGAACCGGCTGCGCGAGGCCCTGCCCGCGCTCGGGGTCTACAACTGCTTCGGCCAGTCGGAGATCGGCCCGCTCGCGACGGTGCTGCAGCCCGAGGAGCACGACGAGCGTCCCGACTCGTGCGGGCGGCCGGTGCTGTTCGTCGAGTTGCGGGTGGTCGACGACGACGGCCGCGACGTCGAGCCCGGCGGGACGGGCGAGGTCGTCTACCGCTCGCCGCAGCTCTGCGAGGGCTACTGGGACAAGCCCGAGGAGACCGCCGAGGCGTTCCGGGACGGCTGGTTCCACTCCGGCGACCTCGTGCGCATCGACGCCCAGGGGTACATCACGGTCGTCGACCGGATCAAGGACGTGATCAACACCGGCGGCGTGCTCGTGGCGTCGCGCGAGGTCGAGGACGTGCTCTACACGCACGAGGCCGTCGCCGAGGTCGCGGTGGTCGGCGTCCCCGACGAGCGGTGGATCGAGGCGGTGGCGGCGTTCGTGGTCCTGCGCGGGGAGGCCACCGAGGAGGACCTGATCGCCCACGCACGCCGTCACCTCGCGGGCTTCAAGACCCCGAAACAGGTGCACGTCGTCGACGAGCTGCCCCGCAACCAGTCGGGCAAGCTGCTCAAGCGCGTGCTGCGCGACCAGCTCCCGTCGTGACGGCGCCGACCGCCGGGGCGGACCGCGGGAACTGGTTCACCCGCGGCGGCTGGTGGTTCTTCGTGCACCTGCTGAGCCTGGGGCTGTTCTGGCCGGTGCCGATGACGGCGGCCGCCGTGCGCAGCCGCCGGCCCGGGCACGTCGTCGCCGCGGTGGTGTCCTACCTGATCGTCATCGGGACCGTGCTCGCGATCGCCGGCGCGCCGCACACGCCGGACGGCGAGCTGGTGGACGGCGGCAGCCCGCTCGGCGCCCTCGGCATCACGACGTGCTTCCTGGGCGGCCTGGTCACGCTCGTCGTGGTGCGGTCCCAGGTCTTCGCGGCCCGTCGCGGCGCCGGGTGGGACCGCCCGCCGCCCGACCCGGCGATCGCCGCCGTCCTCGCCGCGCGCGACCGCCGCACCGAGGCGCGCCGCCTCGCCGCGCAGGACCCGCTGCTGGCCCGCGAGCTGCGCATCGGGCGTCCGGACCTGCGGCGGACCTACGACGACGGCGGCCTCGTCGACCTCAACAGCGCCCCGGCGCCGGTGATCGCGCACGTCTGCGGCATCCCCCGCGAGCTCGCCGAGCGCATCGTCACCTCCCGCGGCCTGGCGGGCCGCTTCACGGCGGTGGACGACGTCTTCGCCTGGGCGGACCTGCCGTACGACCTGTGGGAGGTCGTGCGCGACCGCGGTGTCGTCGTCGGCTGAGCCCTACTCCGGGTGCCCGATCGCCGTCGACGCCGGGACGACCACGTACTGGCGCAGGCACAGGTCGGTGAACACCACCGGCCCCCGCGGGCCCGGGACGTGGTCGACGTTGATGCCGGTCTCGGGCACGCGGCGCAGCTTGACGCCGTCGAGCAGGCGCGTGGTGGCGTTCCAGAACGCGCCGGTGCCGGCGTAGGTGTCGAGGAACGTCCGCGCGGCGGCCTCGTCGGCGGTGGCGATGGCGGCGGCGAGCCCGGACGTCTCGCGGTTGGCGATCGCGGCGGCGTCGGCGGGCCCGTCGGCGGGGGCGAGGGTCACGGTGGCCTCGTGGCCGTCGTCGAGCGCCCACTCGTGGCCGAGCGGGTGCCCGTGCGGCGGCAGCGACGCCCGCAGCCCGTGCTCGCCGAGCAGCGCGACGAGGCCCGGCGTCAGCTCGTCCCAGCGGTGGCGGTCGACGAGCAGGAGGTTGAGGCGGTTGCAGACGCCGAGCCGGTCGATCGACGACGTGACCATGCCGTGCGCGAGCTCGACCGAGGACGCCCGGTCGACGTAGAGCACCCCGCCGCCGTCGGCGTGGGCGAGCGTGCGCACGCCGTGCTGGGCGGCCTCGAGGCCGAGCGAGCGGGTGGTGTCGCCGGAGCCGCGCAGGATGACCAGCGGGATCAGGCCCGGGCGGCGCACCAGCTCGACGGCGCACTCGCGGCGGGCGTCGGTGACGAGCACGACCGCGTCCGGGTCGAGCCCGGCGCCGGCCAGGGCGGGCGCGACCACGGCCTCCATCAGCGCGGTGGCCGACGCCAGCGCGGCGCCGCCGGTGCGCAGGACGCCCGCGTTGCGTGACTTGATCAGCTGGGACGCGACGTCGACGACGACGTTCGGGCGGGCCTCGAAGTTCGCGCCGATCACCCCGACCGGCCGGCGGCGCTCGATGAGCCGCAGCCCGTCGGGGCGCTCCTCGAGGACGGTGTCCGCCGGCGGGGTGGGGACGTCGGCGAGGTCGAGCAGCGACTCGGCCATCGCGTCCAGCCGCGCCGGGTCGAGCCGGAGCCGGTCGAGCAGCGCGCCCGTCGTGCCGTCGCGCTCCGCGGCCTCGACCTCGGCGGCGTTGGCGGTCAGCACCGTCTCCGCGGCCTCCGCGAGCAGCGCCGCCATCCCGCGCAGGGCCTGCGCGACCTCGTGGTCCGTCGCCGCCGCCATGTGCGGGGCGGCCGCGGCCGCGCGGCGGCCGCAGTCGGTGACGATGGCGGCGGGGTCCGCGGTCGTGTCCGTCAGGACGTCGGTCGTGCTGGTCACGCCCGCATTCTGCCAGCCGGGACGCTCCGACCCCGACGCCGTGGGCCGATCCCACCTGTCGTGGGTGTCGCGGTTGTCGGTGGTGACGCGTACACTCGAACACATGAGCGAACGGGTCAGGACGGTCGAGCGCGACGCGCTCGACCGGGCCCGCGAGCACGTGATCGCCCAGCGCGCCGGCTACCACCGCCGCCTGCAGGACATCGCCGCGCTCGACGAGCTGGGCACGGCGGTCAGCCTGGGCTACCGGTCGATCGAGGCGCTGATCGCCGACCGCGACAACCTCGACCACGCCGAGGCCAAGCGCCTGGTCGCCGAGGCCACCGACCTCTGCCCGCGCACCTCGCTGCAGGGCCAGCCGCTGCCCCCGCGACTGCCGGCCACGGCCGCGGCGCTGGCCGCCGGTGCGATCGACCCCGCCCACGTCAAGATCCTCCGCGACACGATGCGGCACCTCGCCAGGCTGCTCGCCCCGCCCCCACCCGACGAGCTGTGCGCGGTCGAAGAAGAGCTCGCCACCCAGGCCCAGCTGCTGCCCCCACGGATGCTGAAGGTCCTGGCGAAGGGCTTCGTCGACTTCTACGACCCCGACGGCGCCGCCCCGCCCGACGGCGACGCCACCGGCGACGAGCTGCGCCTGCACCGCCGCAAGGACGGCTCCCTGGCCTTCAAGGGCCACCTCGCCGACCCCATGGACGCCGAGACGGCCATCGAGGTGTTCGGGGTCCTCGCCGCCCCCCACGGCCCCGACGACGACCGCGCCCTGCCCCTCCGCCAGGCCGAAGCGTTCAAGGACCTCATCCAGGACGCCCGCGGCCCCCAGGGCCTGGCCACCACCAGCCCGCACGAGGACGACCCCGACGACGCCGTCACTGGCTCCGAGAGCGAGACGCTGGCCCTGATCCCGCAGCCGCGCCGCCCCGAGCCGCCCCAGCCCGCCCGGCCCGCCCGCCCTGGGCGGCCGGGGCGGGCGCTGCTGACGGTCACCATCGACCACCGATTCCTGTGCCAGACCCTCGCCGAGCGCGGGTTCGGAGTCCTCGACTCCGGCCACGCCGTCGACCCGGCCACCCTGCGCCGCTGGGCCTGCGACGCCGAGATCATCCCCATGGTCCTCGGCTCCCGCTCCCAGCCCCTCGACGTCGGCCGCACCCACCGCACCGCCCCCGACGCCATCCGCCGCGCCCTGCACCAGCGCGACCAAGGCTGCGCCTTCCCCGGCTGCCACCGCCGACCCCGCCGCTGCCAGGCCCACCACATCCACCACTGGCTCGACCACGGCGACACCGCCCTGCACAACATGTGCTTGCTCTGCCGCTACCACCACCAGCTGATCCACCACGGCCACTGGACCATCACCATGATCGACGGCCGGCCCTGGTTCACCCCGCCCGCCTTCATCGACCCCGAGCGGCGACCACGCCTCGGCGGACGACCACGGGTCCCCACCTGACCTGACCGACAGGTCGGTCAGCCGTTCAGCGCCGCGTCCGTCGACCGGGCCACTGGCACGAGGTCGTCGGCGTGCACGACCTCACGCCGCAGCTCCGGGGCGAGGTCGTCGCTCGAGCGCCCGGAGATCTCGGGGAGCTCCTCGGCGTCGAAGGCCACGACGCCGCGGGCGACGACGTCGCCACGCGGGTCGACGAGGTCGACCACGTCACCGGACTCGAAGTCGCCGTCGGAGCCGGTGATGCCGGCCGCGAGCAGCGAGCGGCGGCGTCCGACCACCGCGCGGACCGCGCCGTCGTCGAGGTGCAGCCGCCCCCGCGTCCCGGCCATGTGCCGCAACCAGAACCGGCGGGCCGACAGCCGCGGCCCGTGGGGCGCGAAGACCGTGCCGACCTCGGCGCCGTCGAGGGCCGCGGCCGCATCGGCGGCCGCGGCGACGAGCACCGGAACCCCGGCACCGCTGGCGAGGTCGGCGGCGGCGAGCTTCGAGGCCATGCCGCCCGTACCGAGCGAGGAGGGCCGGCCGACGCGGACGCCGGCGAGGTCGGCACCGCCGGTGACCTCGCGGACCAGCGTCGCGCCGGGCGAGCGCGGGTCGGCGTCGTACACGCCGTCGACGTCCGACAGCAGCACCAGCGCGTCGGCGGAGATCACGTGGGCGACCAGGGCGGCGAGACGGTCGTTGTCGCCGAAGCGGATCTCGTCGGTGGCCACGGTGTCGTTCTCGTTGACCACCGGCACCACCCCGAGGCCGAGCAGCCGCTCGAACGTCCGCTGCGCGTTGCGGTAGGGCCCGCGGCGCACGACGTCGTGAGACGTCAGCAGCACCTGCCCGACCGTGCGGCCGTGGCGGGCGAACGCCTCGGCGTAGGCGCGCGTGAGGTGCAGCTGCCCGACGCCCGCCGCGGCCTGCTGGGTGGCGAGGTCGCGGGGCCGGCGCGGCAGGCCGAGCGGGCGCAGACCGGCCGCGATCGCCCCGGAGGAGACGAGCACGACCTGGGTGGCCGCCGCCCGGGCCGCCACGGCGTCGACGAGCGCGTCCAGCCGGGCGACGTCGAGGCCGTCGTCGACGCTGGTCAGCGACGTCGACCCGACCTTGACCACCAGCCGGCGGGCGCGGGCGACGGTCTCCCGCGCAGTCACTCGTAGTCCTCGTGCCAGGGCGCGATACCGAGCTCGTCGTCGCTGCGGTGGCGGCGACGCTCGTCGCGGGCCGCGCGCCGGTCGGACGCCGACGGGCGGTCGGCGAGCTCGGCGCCCTCGAGGCGCGGGTCGGTGCCCCGGTTACCGCGCATAGCCGCGACGCCCGCGGGCGTCGAGGGCTCCCAGTCGAAGGTGTGGATGCCGATGGTGACCATGTCGCCGGGTCGGGCGCCGGCGTCGGCGAGGGCCTCCTCGACGCCGAGGCGGGCCAGCCGGTCGGCCAGGTAGCCGACGGCCTCGTCGTTCTGGAAGTCCGTCTGGCGCACCCACCGCTCGGGCTTCTCGCCCTTGACGACGAACCCCTCCTCCGGGTCGGGCTCGACGGAGAAGCCGGTGTCGTCGACCGCGGTCGGGCGCAGCACCACCCGCGGCGCGCTCGAGGGCACTGCGGCGGCGCGGGCCTCGTCGACGACCGTCGCCATCGTGTAGGCGAGCTCCTGCAAGCCGGCCCGCGTCGCCGTCGAGATCTCGACCACCGGCCAGCCGAACGCCGCGACGTCGTCGTGCACCATCTCGGCGAGCTCGACGGCGTCCGGGACGTCCATCTTGTTCAGCGCGACGATGCGGGGGCGCGCGGCCAGGTCGGTGCCGAGCGCCGGGGTGTAGGCGGCGAGCTCGGCCTCGAGCGCGCGGATGTCGGACACCGGATCGCGGTCCGGCTCGAACGTCGCGCAGTCGACGACGTGCACGAGCACCGAGCAGCGCTCGATGTGGCGCAGGAAGTCCAGCCCGAGGCCCTTGCCGCTGCTCGCGCCGGGGATGAGGCCCGGGACGTCGGCGACGGTGAACGTGGAGCCGCCCGCGGACACGACGCCGAGGTTGGGCGCCAGGGTCGTGAATGGGTAGTCGGCGATCTTCGGCTTGGCGGCGCTCAGCGCGCTCACCAGCGACGACTTCCCCGCGCTGGGGTAGCCGACGAGCCCCACGTCGGCCATCGAGCGCAGCTCGAGCACGAGGTCGCGCGACTCCCCCGGCTCGCCGAGCAGCGCGAACCCCGGCGCCTTGCGGGACGGGCCGGCCAGCGCCGCGTTGCCGAGGCCGCCGCGCCCGCCCGTCGCGGCGACGAACCGGGTGCCGATGCCCGTGAGGTCGTGCAGCACCTCGCCGTCGGCGTCGAGCACGACCGTGCCCTCGGGCACCGCGAGCTCGATATCGTCGGCGTTGGCCCCGTTGCGGAAACTGCCCTGACCCGGGCGCCCGTTGCCGGCAGTGGCGTGCGGGCGGTGGTGGAAGTCCAGCAGGGTGTGCACGCCGGGGTCGACCACGAGCACGACGTCCCCGCCACGCCCGCCGTTCCCGCCGTCCGGGCCGCCGAGGGGCACGAACTTCTCCCGGCGGATCGAGGCGCAGCCGTGCCCGCCGGAGCCCGCCGTGACGTGCAGCGTCACGTGGTCGACGAAGCGGGCCATCGCGGTGCTCTGTTCCTTTCCGGGTCGAGACGAACGAAAGGGGTGGGTCCGCGTTCCGGACCCACCCCTGACGGTACTGCGAGCTGTCAGACGGAGGCGGTCTCCTCCACCGGCACGATGCTGACGGCCTTGCGGTTGCGGTGGGTCCCGAAGGTCACCGCGCCCGGGATGAGGGCGAACAGCGTGTCGTCGCCGCCGCGGCCGACACCGACGCCGGGGTGGAACTTGGTGCCGCGCTGACGAACGAGGATCTCGCCGGCCTTGACGACCTGGCCGCCGTAGCGCTTGACCCCGAGCCGCTGGGCGTTGGAGTCGCGACCGTTGCGGGAGCTGGACGCACCCTTCTTGTGAGCCATGTCTGCTCCCCTACTTCGAGATGTTCGTGACCTCGAGGCGGCTGTAGCGCTGGCGGTGGCCGACGCGCCGCTTGTACCCGGTCTTGTTCTTGTACTTCAGGATCTTGATCTTCGGGCCCTTGGCGTCCCCGACGATGCTGCCCGAGATGGACACCTTCTCGAGGTCGGAGGCCGAGCTGAGCACGGTGCTGCCGTCGACGACCAGGACGGGCTGGAGGTCGACCGTGTCACCGTCGAGGAGCTCCACGTCGATGACGTCGCCGACCGCGACCTTGTACTGCTTGCCGCCGGTCTTCACGATCGCGTACATCTTCCGCGGGACTCCTGTCTTGTGTGGCTTCCGGCTCCGGCGCGGCCCCTGCGGAGCGGGCCCGGCGCACTGGTGCCGCGGGTGTTCGGGTGGACCGACCCGGCGGGCACCGACGTCCAAGGGTACCCGTCCGGCCGGGGCGGTCCGCACCCCGGGGTGCGGACCGCCGTCGTCAGGAAACGATCACGTCTCGTTCAGGACTGCGGCGGGCCGGCCGGCCGGGACGCGGCCCGGCGACGACGCGGCCGCGACGACCCGGCGCCGGTGGGCACCGAGGCGGCCGGCGTCTCCGGCCCGGGGGTGTCGTCCGACGCCTCGCCCGCCGTGCCGGCGGGCGTCACGAGGGCCTCGTGCTGGCCGTTGCCGTTGCCGTTCCCGGTGGACGGCACGGCGCCGATCGCGCCGGTGATGCGCGGGGCGGGCGCCGCGCCGTTGGTGTCCGGGGTGTGCTCGGCGACCTCGGCCTCGAGCGCCACCTCGGCCTCGACGGCGGCGTGGATCGTCTCCTCGACGCTCTCGTCGTCGGCCTCCTCGGCCGCGCCCTCGTCGTCACCGTCCGCAGCGCCGCTGGCCTCGGCCAGCCCCGCCTCGAGCTCGACCTCGGGCTCGTCGGCCTCGGGCACGGGCTCCGCGGCCGTCTCGGCGCTCGCCGCCGTGCCGGAGTCACCGGCGACGGCGGTGTCGACGGTGGTGTCCGCGACCTCGGCGGTCTCCAGCTCCTCGGCCTCCGCCACCTCGTCGGCGACGTCGTCGGCGTCCTTGCCGTTGCCCAGGCCGCTGGCGGCCGCGACCGTCGCCGGCGAACCGCCCTCGGAGCGCTCGCCGCGCCGCCCGCGACGGCCCCGACGGCTCGAGCCGCCCGAACCGCCGGACGCCTGGCCCTGGCCGTTCCCGGACGCGCCCCCGTTCCCGCCGGAGCCGTTCGACGGCGCGGGCTCGTGGCCCATCACCGGCTCGGTGGAGACGATGACGCCGCGGCCGCGGCAGTGCTCGCAGGTGGTGGAGAACTCGTCGAGCAGGCCCTGGCCCACGCGCTTGCGGGTCATCTGCACGAGGCCCAGCGAGGTGACCTCCGAGACCTGGTGCCGCGTGCGGTCACGCCCGAGGCACTCGGTGAGCCGCCGCAGCACGAGGTCGCGGTTCGACTCGAGCACCATGTCGATGAAGTCGATGACGATCATGCCGCCGATGTCGCGCAGCCGGAGCTGGCGGACGATCTCCTCCGCGGCCTCGAGGTTGTTGCGGGTGACCGTCTCCTCGAGGTTGCCGCCGGACCCCGTGAACTTGCCGGTGTTGACGTCGACCACCGTCATGGCCTCGGTGCGGTCGATCACCAGCGTGCCGCCCGAGGGCAGCCAGACCTTGCGGTCCAGGGCCTTGATCAGCTGCTCGTCGATGCGGTGCGCGGTGAACACGTCCTCCGGTCCGGTGTGGCGCGTCAGGCGCCCGGCGAGCTCGGGGGCGACGTGCGACACGTACCCCTCGAGCGTCTCCCACGCCCGCTCGCCGGAGACGACGAGCGAGGAGAAGTCCTCGTTGAACATGTCGCGCACGACGCGGATGAGGAGGTCGGGCTCCTCGTAGACCAGCGTCGGGCCCTTGGTGCTCTTGTTGTCCGAGGCCGACTTCTCGATGGCCTCCCACTGCGCGGTGAGGCGGCGGACGTCGCGCTCGAGGTCGGACTCGCTGACGCCCTCCGCGGCCGTCCGGATGATCACCCCGGACTCGTCGGGGACGATCCGCTTGAGGATCTCCTTGAGCCGCTTGCGCTCGGTGTCGGGCAGCTTGCGGCTGATGCCGGTCGCGCCGCCGGCGGGGACGAACACGAGGAAGCGCCCGGGCAGGCTGATCTGCGTGGTGAGGCGGGCGCCCTTGTGGCCGACCGGGTCCTTCGTGACCTGGACCAGCACCTGGTCGCCGCTCGACAGCGCCTGCTCGATCTTGCGCTGCTTGCCCTCGAGGCCCGACGCGTCCCAGTTGACCTCGCCGGCGTAGAGCACGGCGTTGCGGCCGCGCCCGATGTCGACGAACGCGGCCTCCATCGACGGGAGCACGTTCTGCACCCGGCCGAGGTAGACGTTGCCGACCATGGAGTTCTGGCCGTCGCCGGCGACGAAGTGCTCGACCAGCACCCCGTCCTCGAGCACCCCGATCTGGCTGCGGCCGGCCTGCTGGCGCACCACCATCGTGCGCTCGACGGCCTCGCGCCGGGCGAGGAACTCCGACTCCGACAGGATCGCCGGACGCCGGCGGCCGGACTCGCGCCCGTCGCGGCGGCGCTGGCGCTTCGCCTCGAGCCGCGTCGAGCCCTTGACGCCCTTGACCTCGTCGTTGGACGACCGGCCGCCCTCGGGCCGCTCGACCCGGTCGCGGACGTGCGTGACGGTGTTGGGCGGGTCGGCACCCTCGGTGTCGCCCGCGTCCCCGTCGCCCTCGGACTCCGACGAGCGGCGGCGACGCCGGCGGCGGCGCCGCGACGTGCCGGACGACGACTCGGCGTCGTCGTCGCCCTCGCCGTCGTCGCCGTCCTGCTCCTCGGTGTCCTGCTCGTCCTTGGCATCGTCGGTGCCGCCGTCCGTGCCGCCGTCCGCGACGTCGTCGGACGCGGACTCGCCGCCGGACTCGGCGTCGGCGTCCTCGCTGCCCCCGCGGCCGCGACCACGGCCGCGACGGCCGCGACGGCGGCGCCGGCGCGAGCCGTCGTCCTCGTCACCGTCGTCGGCGGACTCGACGTCCGGGCCGGTGTCGGTGGTGGTGTCGGTGGTGTCGGGGGTGGTGTCGCCGGTCGCCGCCGGTGCCGAGATCGGCTCCGCGGCGACGCTCTCCTCGGCGTCGGCGGCGAGGTCGCCGGTGGCCTCGGTCTCGGTCGTCTCCCCCGGGGTGACGACGCCGGTCGAGCGGCTGCCGCGGCGGCGCCGGGAGCGCGTCGGCACGGCGTCGGCCCCGGTGGCGTCCGGGGCGAGGAACATCGGCGCCGCGAAGGCGGGCGCCGCGGCCGGTGCGGCCGGTGCGGCCGGTGCTGCCGGCGCGGTCGTGGCCGGGTCGGATCCCGTCGACTCCGGGGCCGACTCCGGGGCCGGCTCCGGGGCCGGGAGCGGCTCGGCGACCGGGGCGTCCGGCAGCGGGAACAGGTCGTCGACGACCCGGGCGACGACCTCACGGTCGACGCTGGACTGCGCGCTGCGCGCCGGGACGCCGAGCTTGGCGAGCACGGCGAGCACCTCGCGGCTCGACGAGCCCACGACGCGGGCCAGGGCGTGCACCCGCACCTTGTCCGGCAGCGCGGCCAGGGCCGCGTCGTCGGGGCGTCCGGGTGCGACGGGGACCCCCGCGGCGGTGGGTCCGCCGGAGGGGGTGTCGGTGTCGGTCATCCATCTCCTCCGCCCCCGGGCGCGACACGGGGGTCGCGGCCACACGGGGACCTGTACGTGGTCTCGCCGAGGCGGACGTCGGGGACGACCGCCGACTGCGGCACGGTCCGGCGGTGCGGGCCGGTGGGCCCGGGGTGCCGTCGGGTCGTGCGGTGCGCCGCCGTGGCAGCACCGAGGCCGACCGGGTCCGTCCGGGGGCTACGCGGTGGGGGCCGCGCGGTCCGCCAGGAGCGGATCGATCAGCTCCCCGCGCTCGTCGAGCCGGCCCTGCGCCCACCGGGTGGCCCTGACGGGCTCCGGGAACTCGAGGCCGGCGACGTCGCGGAGGGCACTGCACACGTCGTCGGGTCGTGCGGCCGGCGTGGTGTGCCGTACGACCGCTGTCAGTCTCCCACACGTCGCGGCCGGTGCACGGTCCTGCCGGTCCGCGTCCTGTGGTTCGTCCGTCCGGGTGAGCGTGAGCCCCGGTTCGGCGACGGCCGCTCGTACGTCGAGCGGCCGGGGACCGTTCTTGGTGACGCGCTCCACCACCACCTCGGGGGCCGCGAGGAACGCCTCGATCGCCGGCGCCAGGCGCTCGTCGGGCACACCCGGGGTCTCGATCAGCCACGCGCTGGCGTCGATGCGGTCGGCGAGCGCGCCCGGGCCGGCCACGACGACCTCGATCACCGCGAGGCCCGCGGGCAGCGCGGCGTCGACCTCGCGGGCCACGAGCTCCGGGTCGAGGTGCTCGGTGACGCCGATCTCGAGGTACTCGGCCTCGCTCGCCGCGCCGGTCGGCGCCGCACCGATCCACGACAGGCGCGGATGGGGGCTGAAGCCGTGCGACAGGGCGACCGGCACCCCCGCCCGGCGCAGCGTCCACTCCATCGTCCGCGCGACGTCCCGGTGGGAGCTGAAGCGCGCCCGCCCACGCTTGGCGTAGCGCATCCGCAGCTTCGCCACCGTCGGCGCCGACGGGTGCGGCGCCTCCCCGGCCTTCGCCGTCCTGCTGGTCGCCATCAGGGTCCTCCGGTGGTCAGGACCACCATGTCGTCGCCGGCCGGGACGAACCCGGCCGCACGGTAGAAGGCCGCCCCCGCCGGGGACGGCCGCAGCACCAGCCGCACCAGACCGCGGTCGCGGGCGTGGGCGACGGCGGCGCCGAGCAGCTTGCGGGGCACCCCGCGGGGCGCGGCCCCGAGCGCGACGAGGCTGCCGACGTAGCCCCACCGCTCCCCCGGCCGCCCGGGCGCGGGCATCGCGGCGACCTCGGCGACGTCGAGCGAGCCGACGACCCGCCAGTCGCCCTCGGTGATGACCTCGGCCACCCAGACGACGTGGTGCGACAGCTCCGCGCGCCACCACGTCGCGAACCCGTGCTCGAAGCCCGGGTCGCTGCCGGGCGTCACGCGCCCGCGCTGCTCGAGCCAGGCCCGGCGCAGGGCGGCGACGGCGTCACCGTCCGGCTCGCCGGCCCGGCGGACGCGGACCTCCAGGGCGGGCGACGCCGCGCTCACGGCCTCACGCGCCCCGATCGCCCGTGAGGGCGGGGTTGCGGACGGGCGTCGACGAGCGCTCCCCCACCGGCGTGATCGACAGCGGCACGCTCCCCGGAGGCGCCATCTGGATCTCGGTGCCCATGGTCGGGCACACGCCGCAGTCGAAGCACGGCGTCCAGCGGCAGTCGTCCTGCTCCTCGGCGGCCAGCGCATCCTGCCAGTCGTCCCACAGCCAGCCCCGGTCGAGCCCGGAGTCGAGGTGGTCCCACGGCAGGATCTCGTGCTCGCCGCGCTCCCGGGTGGTGAACCAGGCGACGTCGACCCCGGCGCGCTCGGCGGCGGCCATCCACCGCTCGTAGGAGAAGTACTCGCTCCAGCCGTCGAACTGCTGGCCGTCGCGCCACGCCTGCTCGATGACGCGCCCGACGCGGCGGTCACCGCGGCTGAGCAGGCCCTCGACCAGGCTGGGCTCGCCGTCGTGGTAGCGCAGGCCGATGTTGCGGCCGAGGCTGCGGTCGCTGTTGATGGCCTCGCGGAGCTTGCGCAGCCGGGCGTCCACCACCTCGGGCGCGGTCTGGGCGGCCCACTGGAACGGCGTGTGCGGCTTGGGCACGAACGCGCCGATCGACACCGTCGCCCGCACGTCGCCGCGGCCCGCGGCCTTGCGCCCGGCGCGGATGACCTCGTGGGCCATGTGCGCGATCTGCAGCACGTCCTCGTCGGTCTCGGTGGGCAGACCGCACATGAAGTAGAGCTTGACCTGGCGCCAGCCGTGCTCGTAGGCGGTGCCGACGGTCGCGATGAGCTCCTCCTCGGAGACCATCTTGTTGATCACCTTGCGCAGGCGCTCGGAGCCGCCCTCGGGCGCGAAGGTGAGACCGGACCGGCGCCCCGACCGCGTCAGCTCCTCGGCGAGGGTGACGTTGAACGCGTCGACGCGCGTGCTGGGCAGACTCAGCCCGGTGCCCGTGCCCTCGTAGCGGTCGGCGAGGCCCTTGGCGATCTCGCCGATGCCGGAGTGGTCGGCGCTCGAGAGCGAGAGCAGGCCGACCTCGTGGTAGCCCGAGCTCTTGAGGCCCTGCTCGACCATCTCGCCCACGCCCTGCGGCGACCGCTCGCGCACCGGGCGGGTGATCATGCCGGCCTGGCAGAAGCGGCACCCCCGGGTGCAGCCCCGGAAGATCTCGACGCTCATCCGCTCGTGGACGGTCTCGGCCATCGGCACCAGCGGCTGCTTCGGGTAGGGCCAGTCGTCGAGGTCGCTGGTGGTGCGCTTGTGCACGCGGGCGGGGGCGGCGTCGCTGGTCGGCGTCACCGCCGCGATCGCGCCGTCCTCGCCGTAGGTGACGTCGTAGAGGCTCGGCACGTAGACGCCGGGGACGGCGGCGAGGCGCTCGAGGACCTCGCGCCGGCGCCACCCCTGCGTCGCCTTCACCACGTCGGTGATCTCGCCGACGACCTCCTCACCGTCGCCCAGGGCGACGATGTCGACGAAGTCGGCGATCGGCTCGGGGTTGAACGCCGCGTGCCCGCCGGCGAGGACCAGCGGGTGGCCGTCGCCGCGGTCGGCGGCGTGGAGCGGGATGCCCGCGAGGTCGAGGATCGAGAGCAGGTTGGTGTAGCCGAGCTCGGTGGCGAAGCTGACGCCGAGCACGTCGAACGCCCCGACCGGGCGGTGGCCGTCGACGGTGAACTGCGGGACCCCGTGCTCGCGCATCAGCGCGGCGAGGTCCGGCCACACGGCGTACGTGCGCTCGGCGAGCGCGTCGTCCCGCTCGTTGAGGACCTCGTAGAGGATCATCAGGCCCTGGTTGGGCAGACCCACCTCGTAAGCGTCGGGGTAGCAGAGCGCCCAGTGGACCGGCACCGAGTCCCACGGCTTGGTCCCCGCGTTGCGCTCGCCACCCACGTACTGCACCGGCTTGCGGACCCGGGGCAGCAGCGGTTCCAGGCTCTCGAACACGGACTCGACCACCGGCCCAGGGTAACGATCGCCGTCCCGGGGTCTCGCCACACGGCCCACCCGGCGAGGACCTAGCCGAACCAGAGCTTGATCTCGCGCTCGGCGGACTCGGGCGAGTCGGAGCCGTGCACGATGTTCGACCCGGTCTCGAGGGCGAGGTCGCCGCGGATCGAGCCCGGGACGGCCTTCTCGACGGGGTCGGTGCCGCCGGCGATCTGGCGGAAGGCGGCGATGGCGCGGGGGCCCTCGACGACCATCGCGGCCACGGGCGCCGAGGTGATGAACGTGATCAGGTCTTCGTAGAAGCCCTTGCCCTCGTGCTCGGCGTAGTGCTGCTCGGCGAGGCCGCGGTCGACGGACTTCAGCTCCAGCGACACGAGGCGCAGGCCCTTGCGCTCGATGCGCGACACGACCTCGCCGATCAGGCCGCGCTCCACGCCGTCGGGCTTGACCAGCACCAGGGTGCGCTCGTCCACGTCGTTCCCCTCTTGTTGCGACCAGCTGTCGACGCGAGGGTAACGAGGAGCTCAGCCCGGCCCGGCGCCCCACTGCGCCCGGCGCCGCAGCACCTCGTGGCGCATCCACAGCATCCCGGCCCACACGAGGCAGAACACGAGGCCGAAGACGCCCAGCGACGGCGACACCACCCAGCCCAGCAGCACGAGGACCTGCAGGGCCAGGGCCAGCGGCAGGGCCCACGGCTTCGAGAACCGGGCGATCGCGACGATCATCCCGAGCGTCACGACGACCACCCAGGTGATCTTGACCGCCGTCAGCCCGCCCTCGAGCTTGTCCATGATGATCAGCGAGAGCGGCAGCAGGAGGATCTCCATGCTCAGCGCGGCGCTCGCCGGCCCGCGGAACGCCTTCTTCGCGTCGGCCACGTAGTCGGTCACGACGGCTCCCGCCCCAGGAGCGTCCTCGCCTCGCCGGCGGCCACGACCGATCCCACGACGAGCACGCCCGCGCCGGCGACCGGGGTGTCCGGGTCGTCGGTCTCCTCGGCCAGACCGATCGCGGTCTCCAGCGCCGCGTCCATCCGGGTCTCGACGACGACGCGGTCGGCGCCGAAGTGGCCGACGGCGAGGCTGCCGAGCTCGTCGGGGTCCATCGCCCGCGGCGACGACACGGCGGTGACGACGACCTCGTCGAGCACCGGCTCGAGCGCGGCGAGGATGCCGCCGGCGTCCTTGTCGCCCATCACCGCGACGACCCCGACCAGCCGGCGGAACGAGAACTCCTCGCGCACGGCCGCGGCGGCGGCGCGGGCGCCGTGGGGGTTGTGCGCCGCGTCGACGACGACGGTGGGCGCCGCCCGCAGCCGCTCGAGCCGCCCGGGGACGCGGACCGAGGCGAAGGCGTCGCGGACTGCCTCGATGTCGAGCTTGCGCGACGCGCCGGCCCCGAAGAAGGCCTCGACGGTGGCCAGCGCGAGGGCCGCGTTCTTGGCCTGGTGCTCGCCGAACAGGGGCAGGTAGATGTCGTCGTACTCGCCCCCGAGCCCCTGCAGCCGCAGCTGCTGCCCGCCGACCGCGACCTCGCGGCCCAGCACGCCGAACTCCATGCCCGCGCGGGCGACCTCCGCCTCCACCTCGACCGCCCGCTCCAGCAGCACCTTCGCCGCCTCGGGCGCCTGCTCGGCCATGAGCGCCACCGCGCCCGGCTTGATGACGCCCGCCTTCTCCGCGGCGATCCCGCCGAGCTCCGGGCCCAGGTAGTTGACGTGGTCGATGTCGATCGGCGTGATCGCCGCGACGACGGCGTCGGCGACGTTGGTGGCGTCCCAGCTCCCGCCGAGGCCGACCTCGAGCACCGCGACGTCGACCGGCGCGTCGGCGAACGCGGCGAACGCCATCCCGGTGAGCACCTCGAACTTCGACAGCCGCGGGCCCCCACCGTGCGCCTCCTGGGCGCGGTCGACGATCCCGAGGAACGGCGCGACCTCCTGGTAGAGCTCGACGTAGCGCCGGGCGCTGATCGGGGCGCCGTCGATCGCGATCCGCTCGGTGACCCGCTGCAGGTGCGGACTGGTGTAGCGCCCGGTGCGCGGGCCGATGCGCGTGAGCAGCGCGTCGATCATCCGCGTCACCGAGCTCTTGCCGTTGGTGCCGGCGACGTGGATCGCCGGGTACGACCGCTGGGGGTCGCCGAGCACCTCGACGAGCGCGCGGATGCGCTCGAGGGACGGCTCGATGCGCGTCTCCGGCCAGCGCTGGTCGAGCTCGGCCTCCACCGCCCGCAGGGCCGCGAGCGACTCGGCGTCGTCGGGCTCGTGGCCGGGGGCCCCCTCGATCGCCCCGGTGGTGACGCCCTGGCTCAGGGCGTCGGCGAGCGCGCCCCCGCCGGGGCCGGACCCCGAGTCGTCGGCACCGCCCGCCATGGCGAGGAGCTGGGCCAGCTCGTCGGCGTCCGCGTCACCGGACGCGTCCTGATCAGCGGAGACGGAGCCCCAGCGGTCGTCAGTCATCACCCTCGATGTTACGGCGACAGGTCACCGCGGGCCCGCGCCGCCAACCGCTCTGCGAAGCCCTCCGCGAGCTCCCGCTCCCCCGGCCCGGCGCCCGCCGCCCGGCCCACCGCCAGCCCCAGCAGGTAGGCGCTGATCGGTGCGGCCGGGCGGGCGACGCCGTGCGCGACGTCGCGGGTCATGTCGAGCACGAGCGGCTCGACGACCGCGGGGTCGACGAGCTCGCCCAGCTCCTCGATCCCCAGCTCGAGGGCGACCTCGGTGATCCAGTCCGAGAGGGTGCTCAGAACAGCGCGCCGATCTTGCCGATCAGCGCGATCACGCCGTAGAGGAACGGGATCGTCACCCACAGCCAGGCGACGACGGTCAGGGCGGTGCGTCCGGCGGTCATCGGGAGACCTCCTCGTTGCGCTGGCTGGACGACTCGGTGGACGACGTGCCGACGCCCGCGCCCTCCACGCCCCCGCGCTCGGCGTCGGGGACGTAGTGCTTCGGGTCGACGGGACGGATGAGCTCGTTGGCCACGAACCCGACGGCCAGCAGACCGATCATGATCATGAACGAGACCGAGTACTTGCTCGGCCCCTGCTCGTCGCCCTGGGCGTCGACGATCGCGTTGACCACCAGCGGACCGAGCACGCCGGCCGCCGACCAGGCCGTGAGCAGCCGGCCGTGGATGGCGCCGACCTGGTAGGTGCCGAACAGGTCCTTGAGGTACGCGGGCACGGTGGCGAAGCCGGCGCCGTAGAACGACAGGATCAGCAGCGACGCGATGAGGAAGATGACCTTGTTGCCCTCGCCGAGGGTGAGGATCACCAGGTAGAGCAGGGCGCCGACGCCCAGGTACATCCGGTAGATGTTCTTGCGGCCGATGACGTCGGAGGCCGACGACCACACGAAGCGACCCAGCATGTTCGCCAGCGACAGGATCGACACGAACGCCCCCGCGGCTGCCGCGATCTGCGTCGTGGGTCCGGTGGTGGCGAAGAAGTCCTGGTAGATGGGGTTGGCGCGTTCGAGCAGACCGATCCCGGCCGTGACGTTGAAGCACAGCACGATCCACAGGAACCAGAACTGCGGCAGTCGCATGGCGGTCGAGACCGACACCGCCGGGCCGTGGCCCGTGCTGCCCGGCGAGGCCTGCAGCGGGTTGGGCGGCTGCCAGTCGTCCGCCGGCACGCGCACGAGCAGCCAGCCCAGCGACATGAAGACCGCGTAGCCGATCCCCATGACGAGGAACGTCATCGAGAAGCCGCCGTAGGACTTGCCGAACGTCGCGATGAGCGCGGTCTCGATCGGCGCGGCGATGAGGGCACCGCCGCCGAAGCCCATGATCGCGATGCCGGTGGCCATGCCGGGTCGGTCGGCGAACCACTTCATCAGCGTCGAGACCGGCGAGATGTAGCCGATGCCCAGGCCGATGCCGCCGAAGAACCCGTAGCCGACGACGACGAGCCAGTACTGGGAGAAGGCCATGCCCAGCGCGGAGATGAGGAACCCGCCGGAGAAGAAGACCGTCGAGACGAACATCGCCCAGCGGGGCCCCCGCTTCTCGACCTGCGTGCCGCCGAAGGCGGCCGACAGGCCGAGCATGACGATCGCCAGCTGAAACGGCAGCGCCGTCGCCGTGCCGGAGTAGCCGAGGTTGCCCGGCCCGGTGCCGAGCGCCGTCTTGATGTTGCTCCAGGCGTAGGCCTGGCCGATGCCCAGGTGGACCGCCAGGGCCGCGGGCGGGACGAGCCAGCGGCTCCATCCCGGTGGTGCGACGATGGCGGAACGATCGAAGAACCCGCCGGCCATCTTGGCCCCTTTCGCCGACTTCGTCCGGTAACGGCCTCGTTACCCGGTTGGGTGGTCGTCCACACGTCAACCACACATCGCGACGAACCGGGAGAGCCCATGGGACGCGTGACGGTGAAGCGCCCGGTGCTGCGCATCGAGGACGGCACGACGCGCCGCCGTCCGGACACGCTGGCGGCCGAGGAACCCCTGGAGATCCGCGTCGACGGCCGCTCGCTGGCGGTGACGATGCGCACCCCGGGGCACGACGTGGAGCTCACCCACGGCTTCCTGCTCACCGAGGGCGTCATCGGCCACCGCGAGGACGTGTCGACGGCCCGCTACTGCGACTCCGTCGACGACGCGGGCCGGAACACCTACAACGTCCTCGACGTCGCCCTCGCCCCCGGCGTGGCGCCGCCGGACGACTCGGTGGAGCGCCGCTTCTACACGACGTCGTCCTGCGGCGTCTGCGGCAAGGCGTCGCTGGACGCCGTGCGCACCAGGACCCGCTTCGCGCCCGGCGACGACCCGGTGACGCTCACGCCCGAGGTGCTTGCCGGCCTCCCCGACACCCTGCGCGCCGCCCAGGCCGTGTTCGACAGCACCGGCGGCCTGCACGCGGCCGGACTGTTCCGCGCCGACGGCACGCTGCTCGTCGCGCGCGAGGACGTCGGGCGCCACAACGCCGTCGACAAGGTGCTGGGGCACGCCTTGCTGGAGGACGCGATCCCGGCGGCCGGCACCGTGCTCATGGTGTCCGGGCGCGCGTCGTTCGAGCTGGCCCAGAAGGCCGTCATGGCCGGGGTGCCGGTGCTCGCCGCGGTGTCCGCGCCCTCCTCGCTCGCGGTCGAGATGGCGCGCGAGTCGGGCATGACGCTCGTCGGGTTCCTGCGCGGCACGTCGATGAACGTGTACGCCGGCACCGCCCGGATCGCGACCGGCTCGACGGGGGACGCGTCCCTCGTCGGCGCGGAGGCCACCTCCGGCTGACCGTGCCGGGGCACACTCCCCTCGGCGACGTACGGTGACCCCGGCACGCGACCGAGCGAGTGAGGAGGCCCCCCGTGCCCGCACGACCGACACGTCGGCAGGTCCTCCTCGGCGCCGCCGGGACGCTCGGGGTCGCGGGCGCCGTCGGGGTCGGCGGGCTGCTGGTCGGCCAGGAGGATCCCGCGCCGCCGCCGCAGCGCGTGCCGACGCCGACGCGCAGGGCGGCCCCGACCGACGCGGTCTCGACCCTGGAGTGGGTCGACTCCGCCGCCCGCGGGCGCGCCGTGCGGCTGGTCACCGTGCTCCCGCCAGGGGCCGAGCGCGAGGGCCTGCCCGTGTGCGTGGGCCTGCACGGGCTGCGGGGCACCGCCTCGTTCTGGGCCGACCCCGGCACCCGCGGCATCCTCGGCGACGCCTGGGCGCGCGGCGTGCCGCGGTTCGCGCTCGTCGGCCTCGACGGCGGCGACAACTACTGGCACCCCTACCGGGCGAGCGACGACCCGATGCGCATGCTGCTCGACGAGTTGCCGGTGTGGATGCAGCAGCGCGGGCTGGGCAGCAGGCCCCTGCCCGGCGACCTGCCCGGCGACCCGGCGCTGGTCACCGGCATCTCGATGGGCGGGGCGGGCGCGCTGATGTACGCCCGGGCACGTACGCGGACGGGACGCCCGCTGCGGGCGGCCACGGCCGTGAGCCCGGGGCTGTTCACCGACTGGCGGGTGGCCTCCCGCCGCCCGTTCGCCGGGGAGGCCGACTGGGCCGCCAACGACCCGCTGCGCTTCTACCCCGAGCTCGGCGGCCTGCCCACGGCTGTCTGGTGCGGCGACCGTGACCCCTTCGTCGACGCGACCCGCCGCTTCCTCGCGCTCGCGCGCCCGGAGGTGGGCCGGATCAGCCCCGGGCGCCACGACGGCGTGTACTACGCCAGCGTGCTCCCGGACGTCATGGCGTTCCTCGGCCGGCACAGCCGGGACGGGGCGCCCACGACGGGGCGGCGCCGCCTCCGCTGAGCGGCGCCGCAGGGCCTCAGGCCGACTTGTCCCGGCGCTCCCGCCGCGAGGGCTGCCGCGGGACGATCGTCGGGTTGACGTTCTCCTTGACCGTCTGCTCCGTGACCACGACCTTGGCGACGTCGTCACGACCCGGGATGTCGTACATGACCGGGTTGAGCACCTCTTCCATGATCGCGCGCAGGCCACGGGCCCCCGTGCCGCGCAGGATCGCGAGGTCGGCGATCGCCTCGAGGGCCTCCGGCGCGAACTCGAGCTCGACGCCGTCCATCTCGAAGAGCTTCTGGTACTGCTTCACCAGCGCGTTGCGCGGCTCGGTGAGGATCTGCACGAGGCTCGGCTGGTCGAGGTTCGACACCGAGGCGACGATCGGCACGCGGCCGATGAACTCGGGGATGAGCCCGAACTTGATGAGGTCCTCGGGCAGGGTGTCGCCGAACGACTCGGCGGACTCCATCTCGGCCTTCGAGCGGATGTCGGCGCCGAAGCCGAGGCCGCCCTTGCCCACCCGCTCGGCGATGATCTTCTCGAGGCCCGCGAAGGCCCCGGCCACGATGAACAGCACGTTCGTCGTGTCGATCTGGATGAACTCCTGGTGCGGGTGCTTGCGCCCGCCCTGCGGGGGCACCGACGCCGTCGTGCCCTCGAGGATCTTCAGGAGGGCCTGCTGGACGCCCTCGCCGGAGACGTCGCGCGTGATCGACGGGTTCTCCGACTTCCGCGCGATCTTGTCGACCTCGTCGATGTAGATGATGCCGGTCTCGGCGCGCTTGACGTCGTAGTCGGCGGCCTGGATCAGCTTCAGCAGGATGTTCTCGACGTCCTCGCCCACGTAGCCGGCCTCGGTGAGGGCCGTGGCGTCCGCGATGGCGAACGGGACGTTGAGCAGCTTGGCGAGGGTCTGCGCGAGGTAGGTCTTGCCGCAGCCCGTGGGGCCGAGCATGAGGATGTTCGACTTGGCCAGCTCGACGGTGTCGTCGTTCCGGGAGCTCTCCCGGTTCTTCTCGCCGGCCTGCACCCGCTTGTAGTGGTTGTAGACCGCGACCGACAGCGTCTTCTTGGTGTCGTCCTGACCGATGACGTACTGGTCGAGGAAGTCGTGGATCTCGGTCGGCTTCGGGAGCTCGTCGAGCTTGACCTCGCCGGCCTCGGCGAGCTCCTCCTCGATGATCTCGTTGCAGAGGTCGATGCACTCATCGCAGATGTACACGCCCGGCCCGGCGATGAGCTTCTTGACCTGCTTCTGGCTCTTCCCGCAGAAGGAGCACTTCAGCAGGTCCCCGCCGTCACCGATGCGTGCCATCGCAGCAGACCTCGTGTCCCTCCGGCGCACCCGGGTCGGTGCGCTCATCGTGGTCGACCGTACCTGTCCACCCCACCGGACGGGGAGGTTCGGCACGGTCCCGTATGTCGTGGATCGTGCAGGTCATCGGGTACGCGACGACGGGTGCCGCCCCGGACCCCGCGGCGTGCCCGCGACGGGCGGTCGACCCGCTGCGCCGGGGTGCGCCGCACCGGCGGTCCCGCCCCGGGGCGTGCCCGGGGCGGGGAGCCGGATCAGCGGTTGGCGGAGAGCTTGCGGCTCGCCACGACGTCGTCGATGAGGCCGTAGTCCTTGGCCTCGGCGGCGGTCAGGATCTTGTCGCGCTCGACGTCCTGGCGGATCTGCTCGGCGCTGCGGTTGGTGTGCCGCGCGAGCGTCTCCTCCATGAGGCGGCGCATGCGCGAGATCTCCGCGGCCTGGATCTCCAGGTCGGACACCTGGCCGTAGAAGCCCTCGGTGGCCGGCTGGTGGATCATCACGCGGGCGTTCGGCACGGCGAGGCGCTTGCCGGGGGCACCGGCGCCGAGGATCACCGCGGCGGCCGACGCGGCCTGCCCGAGGCAGACCGTCGCGATGTCGGGCCGCACGTACTGCATGGTGTCGTAGATCGCCATGAGCGCCGTGAACGAGCCGCCGGGCGAGTTGATGTACATCGTGATGTCGCGGTCCGGGTCGTTCGACTCCAGGAACAGCAGCTGCGCCATCACGTCGTTCGCCGACGCGTCGTCGATCTGCACCCCGAGGAAGATGATCCTTTCCTCGAAGAGCTTGTTGTAGGGGTTCGACTCCTTGACGCCGTAGCTGGTGCGTTCGACGAAGGAGGGGAGGATGTAGCGCGCCTGCGGCGAGGCCGGAGCCGTGCCGCCGGGCACGTGGAGCTCACTCATGTGCTCTGTCTCCTGTCAGGAACTCTGGCCGTTGCCGTTGCTGCTCGGCTGGTCCGACGACCGCGTCACCACGTGGTCGATGAAGCCGTACTCGAGGGCCTCCTGCGCCGAGAACCAGCGGTCGCGGTCGGAGTCCTCGGTGATGCGCTCGAAGCTCTGTCCCGTGTGCTCGGAGATCAGCTCGGCCATCTCGCGCTTGAGCTTGCGCATCGACTCGGCGCGGATCGTGATGTCCGATTCGGTGCCGCCGAGGCCGCCCGAGGGCTGGTGCATCATGATCTGCGCGTGCGGCAGCGCGAGGCGCTTGCCCCGGGCGCCGGCCGAGAGCAGGAACTGCCCCATGGACGCGGCGAGGCCCATCGCGACGGTCGACACGTCGGGCTCGATCCACTGCATCGTGTCGAAGATGGCCATGCCCGCGGACACGGAGCCACCCGGCGAGTTGATGTACAGCGTGATGTCGGACTTGGGGTCCTCGGCGGAGAGCAGGAGCAGCTGCGCCGAGATCTGGTTGGCGATCGTGTCGTTGACCTCCTGACCCAGGACGACGATGCGCTCCCGCAGGAGCCGCTCGTAGACCGAGTCGTTGAGGGTCATCGATCCCCCGGCGGAGCGCATGACCGCCCCGGCGGGGATGGAGAGGTGCTGGCTCACCTGTGTCCCTGCTTTCTCTGCTGAGGTGATCGGTCGGGCGTCGGTCGGGCCGTCCGACCTCGACAGTAACCACCGGGCGGTGTCCGGCAGTCCGTCGACGGGCCGTGTTCGCTCCTGGCCGAGCGACCCGGGATCCGCGGTACCGACGGCGTCAGGCGCGGGTGGTCGAGTCGGGCGCCCCGACGACCTCGGTGTCCGCGCCGGGCTCGGCCTCCACCTGCGAGCTGGGGGACTCGGGGTCGCTCGCGTCGGAGTCGGCGTCCGCGACCTGGGTCGCAGTCGAGTCGGAGGGGTCGGTGGGGCCGGCGGCCGCGTCGGCACCCTCGGCGGTCGCGTCCTCGAGGGCCTCGTCGATCGTCTCGCCCTCGACGTCCCCGGCGGTGCCGAAGAGCTCCGAGAGGTCGACCTCGGCGCCGTCGGGGCCGGTGATGGTGGCCGACTGGACGACCGTCGCGAGCGCCTTGCCGCGCCGCACGTCGGCGAAGACCGCGCCGAGCTGGTTGGCCTGCTGCGCCTGCTGGATGTACTCCTCGGGGCTCACCCCGAAGCGCTGGGCCTGCATCATGATGCGTTCCATGAGCTCCTGCTGCTCGACCTGGACGCCCGCGTCGTCGGCGATCCGGTCCAGGAGCAGCTGGGTCTTCACGGCCTGCTCGGCGTTGGTGCGCAGCTCGGTGTCGAACTCCTCGCGGGTCTGACCCTGCGACTCGACGTACTGCGTGAGCTTCTGCTCGTCGTGGTCGAACTCGTGGACGGCCTCGTGGGCGCGGACCTCGACCTCGGACTGCACGACCGACTCCGGCAGCGGCACGTCGGCCGCCTCGAGCAGGGCCTCGAGCACGCGGTCGCGCGCCTGGCTGCCCTGCTCCATCTTCTTGACGCGCGCGTAGCGGGTGCGCAGGTCGTCCTTGAGCTCGTCGAGCGTGTCGAACTCGCTGGCGAGCTGGGCGAACTCGTCGTCGGCCTCGGGGAGCTGGCGCTCCTTGACCGTCTGCACGGTGACCGACACCTCGGCGTCCTCGCCGGCGTGGTCGCCCGCCACGAGCTTCGTCGTGAACTGCTTGGTCTCGCCCGCGGTCATGCCCTCGAGCGCCTCGTCGAGCCCCTCGATGAGCTGGCCCGAGCCGACCTCGTGGGACATGCCCGTGGTCTGGGCCTCCTCGATGGCCTCGCCGTCGACGGTGGCCGAGAGGTCGATGACCACGAAGTCGCCGCTCTGCACGGGGCGGTCGACGCCGGTGAGCGTGCCGAAGCGCGCCTGCAGGCCCTTGAGCTGCTCGTCGACGTCGTCGTCGGTGACCTCGGCGGCGTCGACCTCGACCGCGATCGACGAGTAGTCCGGCACCGTGAACTCGGGGCGGACGTCGACCTCGGCGGTGAAGGCGAGCTTGTCGCCGTCCTCGATCTCGGTGACCTCGATGTCGGGCTGGCCGAGCGGCTGGACCTCCGCCTCGGAGACGGCCTCGCCGTACTTCGCGGGGACGGCCTCGTTGACGACCTCCTCGAGCACGACCCCCCGTCCGAGGCGCTGGTCGAGGATGCGCGCGGGCGCCTTGCCGGGCCGGAAGCCCGGGATGCGCACCTGCTTCGCGATCTTCTTGTAGGCCCGGTCGAAGTTGGGCTTGAGCTCGTCGAAGGGCACCTCGACGGCGAGTTTGACGCGCGTCGGCGACAGGTGCTCGACGGTGGACTTCACTGGTCGTCTCTCCTCGGGGCAGGGCGCTCGTGCTGTGACCCGGGCCGTGACCCCTGGGGGCGACGACGGGTCGGTCCGTGGCGTGACGCGGGAGGCCGCCCTCACCGCTCACGGTCGAGGAGCACCGGATGGCCGGTGCCTGCACCTGCTGACGCGCCCGCCCGGGCGTGGCGGCGAGTCTAGACGTGACCCCCGACCGCGCGCCGCCGCGCCCGTCCGGCGCGCGTGGTGCCCACCCCTCCGAGGTGCCGCCGCGGCGACTGGCACCGTGGGGGGACATCCACCCCGCAGCTCCCCGCGGGGTCCGAGAGGAGGGAACGGTGACCCGGATGAAGAAGACCCGTGGCGTCATCGAGCGGGCGCTCGAGACCTTCGAGCTCATCGCCGGCTACGGCACCAAGCGCCGCAGGCGCGGCCGGCGCTGAGGATGTGAGCGAGAGGACGGCGGACTGCTCCCGGTGCCTGGCGCTGTGCTGCGTCGGGCCCGGGTTCGCCGCGTCGGCCGACTTCGCGATCGACAAGCCGGCCCGCACGCCCTGCCCGCACCTGCGATCCGACTCCGGGTGCGGCATCCACGACCGTCTCCGCGACCGCGGCTTCCCGGGCTGCGTGGTGTTCGACTGCTTCGGCGCCGGCCAGCAGGTCGTGCAGGTGACCTTCGGCGGGGCGACGCGCCGCGAGGACGGGATGTTGGACGCCCTCGCGGTGCTCCACCCGCTGCACGAGGTGCTCGCCCTGCTCGACGAAGCCGTCCGGTCCCCCGCGGTGCGCGACGACGCGGTGGCGCTCTCGGCCCACGTCGAGGAGCTCGTCGCGCGGGACGCCGACGGCCTCGCCGCGGTCGACGTCGACACGGTGCGGCGGGCGGCCGGGGCGGTGTTCGACGACCTCGTGCTCGCGGCCCAGGCCGGCGACCCGGGCGAGGACCTGCGCAGCGCCGACCTCCTCGGCGCCGACCTGCGCCGCCGCGACCTGCGCGCCGCCCGCCTGCGCGGCGCGCTGCTCGTCGGGGCGGACCTGCGCGGCGCCGACCTCGACGGGGCCGAGCTGCTCGGCGCCGACCTCCGCGGCGCCGACGTGCGCGGGGCGCGCCTCGCCGGCGCGCTGCTGCTCACCGCCCCGCAGCTGACGGCCGCGACCGGCGACGCGGCCACCACCGTGCCGGCGCACCTGCCCCGGCCGGCGCACTGGCCTGCCCTACCGTCACCGCGGTGATGCTGCGGTGACCCTGCGCTCGATCGCGCTGTTCGTGCTGGCCGCCGTGCTGGAGATCGGTGGCGCGTGGCTGGTGTGGCAGGCGCTGCGCGAGGGCCGGGCGTGGTGGTTCGCCGCCCTGGGCGTGCTCGCGCTCGGGTGCTACGGCTTCGTCGCCGCGTTCCAGCCCGACGCCGCCTTCGGCCGCGTGCTCGCCGCGTACGGCGGGGTGTTCGTCGCCGGGTCGCTGCTCTGGGGCGTCCTGCTCGACGGCTACCGGCCCGACCGCTACGACGTCCTCGGCGCGGTCGTCTGCCTGGCCGGCGTGGGCGTGATCATGTACGCGCCGCGTTGAGCCGGGCGTCGAGCTCGTCGAGGTCGGCGACGAACCAGAGCTCGCGGCCCCGGTTCGCCTCGCGCACCCAGTCGGCCACCGGTCCCGACGTCGCCCCGAGCGTCCCGACGACGACCAGGCGCAGCCGGTAGTTGACGAACTTCTGCACCACCGCGCCCGCGACACCGCTGGCCAGCTGCGCGAACGCCGGGTCGAGGCGGGAGGCCGGGATCGCGACGACCTCGGCGCCGTCTCCGAGGGCCTGACCGACGACGTCGAGCACGGCCTCGTCGCCGGCGATGGCGGGTCCCGTGGCGTCGAGGACCAGGACCCGGACGCCGTGGCGGTCGGTCGTCTGCGCGCTCACGCCCCGAGCAGACCACGCACGTCCAGTGGATTGGTCGCGGCCCTGCCGGTGAAGAGCCACCTGTCACGGCAGGGCCGCCGGGCGGCTGCTCACGTGAACCGCAGGGCCCCATCGTGCCTGGTCACGGCGTGCGGTCCCGCAAGGGGTCCCCGCTACATCGTCGGGGCCTCCGGGTCGTCCTCGTCGCCCACGAAGTGGATGTCGAAGGGCTTGTTCGTGATGAACAGGAACGTGACGTCCTGGTCCTGCGTCGCGCCGTGCTGCATCACGCCGCCCTCGGGGAACCAGACGAAGCTGCCCGCGGGGTAGTCGCCCTGGTGGGTGTTCAGCACGCCCTCGAGCACGTAGACGCCGTGCGCGCAGGGGTGGCTGTGCCAGGGGTTGGTGAAGCCCGCGCGGTACACCATCTTGAGCACGGTCATGCCCGTCTCCGGGTCCTCGACCAGCGGCACGTGCTCGAGGTTCGCCCCGATGTAGGCGACGGGGAAGCCCTGCCAGGCCGCCGTCGTGGTGTCGACGACGGTGAGCTCGACGGGCGTGCTGGGGGTGGTCACGGGAGGCCTCCGGCGCTCGGGGGTGAACGGCGCCCGCCTCGCCGCGGGCCGTGCGGTCACCCTCCTGCGGGCACCGCACCGACCGCAAGAAGTCGGTCAGGCCAGGTCGCTCCCCCGCTCGGCCAGCGCCTCGCGCAGCAGGCGGACCGCCTTCGGGCCGACGCCGTGCAGGGCGAGCAGGTCGGCGCCCGGCACGCCCTCGAGCTGCCCGAGCCTCGTGTAGCCGGCCGCGTGCAGCGCCCTCGTGGCGGGCCGCCCGACCTCACGGGGCAGGTCGCCCTCCTCGTCAGCCACGGAGGGTCGCCACCGCCCAGGCCATCGCGCGGTCCACCACGGCCCGGGCCTCGGCGTCGTACGGCTGGACCTCGAAGCCGTGCCCGGCGTGGTCGATCACCAGGATCTCCAGCCCGGCACCCGCCTCGTCCGCAGCGGCGACGAAGGCGTCCTGCGTGTCCCGGGCGGGCTCGATCTCCGTCCCGACCCGCACGAGCAGCGTCGGCAGTGCTGGGTGCTTCCCGACGGCCTCGACGGCGTCGAAGCGCGGGACGTCGCCCGTCCAGCCCGGTGGCGGGGCGAGGATCGGGTAGGTCCAGGCGATCCCGCGCAGCCAGGGCGGCGGGTCGCGCAGCCACGCCGCGGCGATCGCCCCGCCGCCGCTGAAGAACCACAGCAGCAGGCGATCGGCGTCGACGACCGGGAGCTCGCGCGTTCGGGCCACGGCGGCGGCGACGTCGTCGGCAGCCTGGGGGTAGTGCTCGCCGCTGTGGAGGTGGTGGTCGAACGTGATGCCGATGAGCCCGGCCGCCGCGGCGAGGGCGCCGTAGCCGCGGAAGACGTCGGTGTTCCGCGGGCTGTGGCCCGGCGGGATCGGGCCGCCGTGCACGAACACGACCGCGGGGCGCGGCCTGGTCGCGTCCTCCGCGACGTGGACGTCGAGGAGGTCCTCCCGGGTGCACCGGGCCGGTGGGACGTCGTGGAAGAAGGTCGGCGCCACGACGACATCCCTACCGTTCGCGCCACATCACGGCGAGCACCACGCCGAGGAGCGCCAGCACGACGATCCCGGCGATCGAGTGGTAGCCGAACCGCGACGCCTCGTCGCGGAACCGCTCCTGGGTGACCAGGGCCAGGAACACGGCGCCCATGACCGCGGCGGCTCCGCCCAGCACGGCGACGATCGTCGTGGCCGCGTTGCGGGCGCGGTCCAGCCCGATGCGCTCGAGCGCCACCGAGTAGAAGACGACCGTGGCGGCGAGGGCGCAGACGCCGACGAAGCCGAACGCGTTGAGCGCGACCAGCAGGTCCCCCGCGACGAGGCCGACGACCGCGGCCAGCGCCGCCGTCGTCCCGAGGACCAGCGCGGCGCCCCGCGCGAGGATCCTCATCAGGGGCGGCATCACGACACCGAAGATAGGAGCGCGGCGTGCGCACGGCCGCGCGACCGGGCACCGTCACACCGTGGTCGCCGGAGTGCCTCAGCCCGGCGCGCCGTAGACCTGCCGGAAGGTCCGCTTGATCGGGGCTCCCCGGTCGGCTGGAACACGGCGCCGAGGACCTCGCCCGGAGGGTCACGGTCGGGGTGGCCGGATTCGAACCGACGGCCCCTCGCTCCCAAAGCGAGTGCGCTACCAAGCTGCGCCACACCCCGTGGTCGGGAGTCTAGGGGCGGGGCGCCGGGACCGCGGAGGCGCCGCTGCCTCCCGGCCCGTGTCGCGGTGGACCGCGTCGGGGCTAGTCCAGCCCGCGGACGATGTGGTCGTCCTCGACGACCTCGTCCACGACCTCGTGCGCGATGTTCATCTCCGGCTCCTTCCTCGCTGGCGTCCGACGTCCCCAGGATGGCGAGAAGTAGATACCTACCGGGGCGTACTCGTAGGACGTCACTCTCGACGGATCGTTCCAGTCGATCGGTCAAGACCCGGACGAGTGAGGAGCGAGCGCGGCCGCCGGGGCCACCGACCGGGGCGCGAGAGGGCCATCCGCTACGGTGGTCGCGGGCCGTGCGGCCCGCCGCGGGCGTAGCTCAATGGTAGAGCCCCAGTCTTCCAAACTGGCTACGCGGGTTCGATTCCCGTCGCCCGCTCTAGGCCAGCACCGCAGGTCAGGCGGTGCGTCCGGCACGGCTGCAGGCGCCCCGCGACCTCCGAAGGCGCCGCGCCGTGCGATAAGCGTGCGATTGCGCTCGCCCCCCTCCCGCCGGCCACAAGCCCTGCAAGCGTGGCGCTGCGCCTGCAACCCAGGGTCCTGCTCTCAACCTCAACTCGGTCCTCTCTGTCCGATTCGAGCCCGGCGGGGGACCGGGGCCTAGATCATGGACTGACTTGAGGCGTTCACCGGAGGGTGGCCCGAGCAATCGGAGAACCGTGCTAGGACCCCTTCCTTCAATCCAATCTGCGACCGCCGCGCCACACTATGTAACTACCCGATTGTCGCGATCGAGAGCCAAATCTTGGAATCACTTGACCTGAAGTATTCCACAGGCGATGCTCCGCTTCGGGGGGCGATTCCATGAACCATGAGGATAACTCTGCGAAGTCGGCTGACGACACCAAGCACGCACGCAGAAGGCGCGTAGGAGGTGTCGCCCTCGCCGTTGCTGGCGTTGCTGGCGTACTCGCACTTGCGGTCTACTTGATCAGCGCACCGTACGCGTCGAACGCCTCGACTGCTCTCACTACCTGCCCCATCGGTGAAGTCTCCGGCGCATATGGTCAGTGCACTCCAAGCGGCCTGTTGGGGACGTGCGCCCTGGGCCGAACCAACGTGAACGGGGTCTGCCAGAACACCAACTACTGCCCACCCGGGCAGACCAACCAGGGCGGAATCTGCCGCAATACCAACTACTGCCCACCCGGGC
>NZ_BAABHO010000007.1:0-58448 GCF_039542135.1 Actinomycetospora chlora | reverse complement strand
CAGACCAACCAGGGCGGAATCTGCCGCAGCACCAACTACTGCCCACCCGGGCAGACCAACCAGGGCGGAATCTGCCGCAGCACCAACTACTGCCCACCCGGGCAGACCAACCAGGGCGGAATCTGCCGCAGCCCTGCTCTAGCGACAACGACAACGTCCTCGGTCTACGGCCTACGGTTCGACTAGCGATCACGACCGACCGCCGCCGCATCCTAGGTGCTCGACCGATTCCGCTTCTACCGGGCGGTCAGTCCCGAGGCAATCAGGCGGTCTCGCTCGTCGCTGGCGTGCTGGTAGTTCAGTGCTGCCCGCATCGAGGCGTGGCCCGTGCGCCGCATCAGCTCCCGGGTGCCGGCACCCGAGATCGCCGCGAGGTGGTTGCCCGTGTGCCTCAGGTCGTGGAAAAGAACCCGGCCGGTCGTCCGACATGACGACGGTCGTCGTCCATGCCGTCTCCCGATCGGCGTCACCCGAGGTCACCGGACCTGAGAGTCCTTCGCCACCGGCACGTGACGGGCCAGGAAAGCGAGCTGGTCGGTGACGGCAGCGTCGAAGTCCTCGCCGAGGTAGATGTCGAAGTGCCCCGTGTCGTACCGCCGGATCTCACCTCTCGGCGCCCGAGAGGCGAAGCGCACGGTCGCGTCCGGGGGCGCGAGGTTGTCGCGATCGGCGACACAGAAGAGGATCGGGCACGCAACGTCGCCGGCAGCCCGCCCAGGTCTCGCGACGGGGATCGTCAGCGCGACGCGGGCCGGGACGTCGTTGGGGTAATCGGCCTCGTCGATCCCCGAGGCCGCCAGCAACGCGAGCAGGCTCTGCATGTCCTCGGTGGAGGACATGAGCCCGATCTCGCCGGGGCGGGCCCCGGCCTTGATCCGCACCGGCTCACGGCCGCGCACCTGCGCGAGCAGGTCCCTCGCGCCGGCGGCGACCAGCGCCAGGGTCTGGCGCACCGGGAGCTGGCGTACCGAGGCGATGCCGTCGAGGAACGGAGCCTGGGCGATCGCTGCCGCGATCCGCGGGTCCCGCGCCGCAGTCGCGACGACGTGGCCGCCGGCGAAGGACGTGCCCCAGACGACGACCTCGTTCGGGTCGACCTCCGGCAGGGTGCGGGCGAACGTCACGGCCGCCTGCCAGTCCTGCCGCTGGCTCGTGATGCTGAGCAGCTCGCGCGGCTCGCCCCCGCTGTCGCCGAAGTAGCGGTAGTCGAAGACCAGGCAGGCGTAGCCGGCTGCCGTAAACCGGTCCGCGTAGGCGGAGAGGCGGAGAGCCTTGACCGCTCCCAGGCCGTGCGCCATGACGATCACCGGGACCGGTGCGGCCGACGAGGCGCCGGCGGGCAGATAGAGCCAGGCGTGGCAACGGTCGGCTCCGGAGTCGAACCAGACGTCACGGCGTGGCGAGGTGGTCTCGTCGAGCACGGCGGCGGGCCTCCTGGTGGTGCGCGCCTTCGCGAGCGGCGCAGTCTTGCATGACGTTCAAGACGCTAGTTGGGTCTTGAACGCCGTGCAAGATACGATGGTGTGTGCCCCGTAACCGTCGACCACGTGATCGCGAGGCGAAGTCCGCCGAGATCATCGAGGCGGCCGCGACGCTGTTCGCACAGGTCGGGTTCGACAAGACCTCGATGGCGAGCGTGGCCCGATCCGCCGGGATCACCACCACGACCATCTACTGGTACTTCCAGGACAAGGAGGCCTTGCTGGTCGCGGTCCTCGACCACCTCCTCGCCGAGATGCTGCAGGGCCTCCAGGCCCAGGCCGCCCACTCGTGGACCGACCGGCTGCTCTGGGTGGTCGAACGCCTCCAGGAGCACAGCAAACTCGTGACGGCCGTCCACGCCCTCTCCGCCACCTCCCCCACGGTGGCGACCTGGCACTCCGCCTTCCACGAGCTGACAGACGCCCTGCTCGCCGAGGAACTGCGGCAGTCCGGTGTCGACGCGGCGCAGATTCCCGCGATGGCGCGCCTGGGCGTCTTCACGATCGAAGGTCTGCTGATGCACCCCCTGCCGCGCGACGAACAGCGCGCCGTGCTCGAGGTGCTCTCCGCCCGGCCCTGAGAGCGTCGAGCCGCATCCCCTTCCACGACGTCGCGGCCGGGCGGCCCGCAGTCGCCAGGCAGCACCGATCACGATTCCCCCGCCGCGTCGTCAGTTCTGCCGGCACCTCGCGGGAAGGATCGATGACCATGACCGACGGCAGCACGATCGGCGCGGACGAGACCGCGTTCATCACGGCGGTCCGCGCCGGCGACCCGGAGCGGTTCACGCAGCTCACCGAGCGCTACCGGCGTGAGCTGCAGGTGCACTGCTACCGGATGCTCGCGAACTACGACGACGCCCAGGACCTCACGCAGGAGACCTTCCTGCGGGTGTGGCACAAGCGGGAGACCTTCGGGGGCCGCGCCACGTTGCGCACCTGGATGCACCGGATCGCGACGAACGCGTGCCTCGACTTCCTCGCGAAGCGCCGCGACCGGTCCCCCGTGCCCTCCGGGCTGCCCGACGCCGTCTCGGAGGTGCCGTACCTGCAGCCCTACCCCGACCGGATGCTCCCCGAGGACCCGCAGGAATCGGTGGTGGCGCGGGAGACGGTCGAGCTCGCCTTCGTCGTCGCGGTGCAGCACCTGCCGCCCCGCCAGCGGGCGGTCCTGATCCTGCGCGACGTCCTCGGGTGGCCGGCGCCGACGGTCGCGGCCGCCCTCGAGCTGACCGTCGCGTCGGTGACCAGCGCGCTGGCGCGGGCGCGCGCCACGATGCGGGAGCACCTCTCCCACCGCCGCCTCGACTGGCGCAGCCCCGCCGCTCGCGAGCTGTCGGACGACGAGCGCGACGTGCTGAGGTCCTACATCGAGGCCCACGAGCGCAACGACCTCGCCGGCCTCACGGCGCTGCTGCGCGACGACCTGCGGTTCACGATGCTGCCGGGCTCCGGCACCACGACCGTGGGGGCCCGCGACGCCGTGGAGGGCTGGGTCGCCGGCGGGCTCTTCGGACCGGGCTACGACGACTGGCGAGGTCTCGCCACGACGGTCAACCGCATGCCCGCGGCCGCGCTCTACGTCCGCACCGACGGCGGCACGGAGCACCGCCTGCTGAACATCGCGGTGCTCCGCATCGCCGCCGGCGAGATCACCGAGCTCACCGGGTTCGACGCCACCGACAAGCCGTGGCTGGGCCTCCCCCCGACGCTGTGACCGCCGGAGGGAGGCCCGTCGTCACCGCGTCCGGTACCGGGTCAGCACGACACCGCCGGGGAACGTCCCCGTCTCCACCAGGTCAAGCTCCACCCAGCGGTCCAGCTCCGCAAAGAACGGCGTGCCGCCGCCCACCACCACCGGGTGGGTGACGACCGTGAGCTCGTCGATCAGCCCGGCCCGCATCGCCGCCCGGCCGAGGCCCGTGCCACCGACCCGCATCGGCCCACCGTCACCGTCCTTGAGCCGGGCGATCTCCGCCACCGCGTCACCGCGGACCAGGCGGGCCCCGTCGACCTCGTCGAGGGTCGAGGAGAACACCACCTTCGGGGTGTCCCGCCAGTTGCGGGCAAACTCGACCTGCGCCGGGGTGGCGCCCGGCTGCTGGTCGCCGGTCGGCCAGTAGGAGCTCATGGTCTCCCACAGCCTGCGCCCGTAGAGCAGCACGCTGATCGCCTTCTCCTGGGCGAGCCACCACGCGAAGAGCTCCTCGCTCGGCGCGCTCCAGCCGTGGTCGTCGCCGTGTGCCGCGACGTAGCCGTCCAGGGTCACGTTCATGCCGTAGATCAGTTCCCGCACCGTGCCGTCCTCCTCGTGTCGATCCCGGAGAGACAGACGGGCGCGGCGCGGGAACCTGATCGGTGCGCGGGGGCGCGGCCCTACTTGGCCGTGCAGCCACCGTCCATCACGAGGGTCTGGCCGGTCATGTAGTCCGAGGCCGCCGAGGCCAGGAACAGCGCGGGCCCGCGGATCTCGGCGGCCTCGGCGACGCGGCCCATCGGCGTGAAGGCGGTGATCGCCGAGACGAAGTCGGGGTCGTCGTAGGCCCCGCCGGCCAGGCGGGTGCGGTAGAAGCCGGGGCACAGGGCGTTGACCTGGATGTTCGCGGTCGCGTACTCGAGGCCGAGCTCGCGCGTCAGGTTGACGACCGCGCCCTTGGCGGCGTTGTAGGCGGGGATCGGGAAGACGCTCGACGCGCCCGTCAGGCCCCACATGGACGCGACGGTGATGATCTTCCCGTTGCCCTGCTGCACCATGACCCCGAGGGCTTCCCGACACGAGTAGAAGACCCCGTGCAGGTCCACGTCCAGCACCTGGTGCCAGTCGGCGGTGCGGAACTGGTGGACCGGCGCCGGGTTCGGGTCGGCGATCCCGGCGTTGGCGAACAGGACGTCGAGACGTCCGAGCTCGCGCACCGTGGTGTCCACCATCGCCGCGACCGCGGCCTCGTCGGACACGTCGCAGGTGATCGCCGCCGCGCGTCGGCCGAGCCCCTCCACCCGCGCGGCCGTGGCGGCGGCGGCGCCCTCGTCGAGGTCGGCGCACGCGACGTCGGCGCCGGCCTGCGCCAGCACCTCGCAGAACTCGATCCCCAGCCCGCTCCCCGCTCCGGTGACGAGGGCGACGGAGCCGGACAGGTCGAACGGCGCTGGATAGGACATCGAGGCCTCCTCGGGCGACGTCACGTGACCTGGCCACCGTGACGTGACGACGCGCCGCCCCGTCAGCGTGAGATCACCCCAACCCCGCCGCGGGGGTACGCGGGTAGCGGCGCCGGCCTCAGGGCGCGGCGACGACGAGGAGCGAGTTGCCGTCCGGGTCCCGCAGCCGGAACTGCACCGGGACGCCGGCGAGCGGCGCCCCGCTCCACCAGACCACCTCGCCCGGCGGCAGGGGCTCCTCGTCGACCTCGAGCCCGGACGCGCGGAGGCCGGCCAGGTCGGCGAGGACGTCGGCGCTGAACAGCACGATGCCGGTCTCGACCCCGGCCGGGCGCTCGGGCCGGGCGAGGACGAGGCAGAGGTTGGCGCTGCCCTCGGCCGGGGACACCTCGAGCCACCGTTCCCCGGTGGGGTACCGGACGTCGTTGACCTCCTCCATGCCGAGGGTGTCGACGTAGAAGCGGAGCGCGGCCTCCTGGTCCCTCACCGGGACCACGATCGTCGCCACCCGCCCGAGCTGCGGTCGATGCTGGGTCATGAGGGGTGGGACTCCCCGCGCGGACGGAACTCATCGGTCGGCCGCCGATGGTATTGACCCAGGACTGCGCCGTAGCGCTACCGTACCGGCATGGCCTTCGCCGTCGCCCTCCCCATCGCCGACCGCCGCGCCGCGCACGACTTCTACCGCGCCGCCTTCGACCTGCAGCCGATCGGCGAGCTCGCCGACGACGGGCTCCCCGAGCCGCTGCAGTTCGTCCTCGCCCCCGGCGCGATGCTGGTCCTCGTGCCCACCGGTGGCTTCGGGTGGGTCACCGCCGACCACGACGTGGCCGCGCCGGGCACCAGCGAGTGCCTCCTCAACCGCCTCGTCGGCTCGCCGGCCGAGGTCGACGCGCTGACCGAGCGCGCGCGGGCGGCGGGCGCGGTGGTCAAGGTCGAGCCCGGCGACCCGGGCTGGGGCCACCAGAGCACGGTCGCCGACCCCGACGGCCACCTCTGGCTGATCCAGGTCGACCCCGGCCGGTGACCGGTCACGTCGCCACGGGCACCGGGACCGGCACGCCGAACCAGCGCCGCACCGCGGCGTCCAGCGACGCCTGGTCGTCGCCGACCCAGGCGACGTAGCCGTCGGGACGCAGCAGCAGCGCGGGGACGTCGATCCCGGCGGTGGCGTCGACGACGTGGTCGACGCGGTCGGACCACCCGGCCACCGACAGCTCGCCGGTGCGGTCGAGCAGCAGCCCGCGGCCGTCGTGGAGCAGCGCGTAGAGCCGCCCGGCGCCCACGGCGACGTCCCGCTGTCGGCGCCCGACGAGGGGGTGGTCGCCGCCGAGGTCGTAGCGCACGCCGAGGCCGACGATCTTCTCGGTGAGGTGGCGGTTGACGTCCTCGAACTCCATCAGCTCCGCGACCAGGCGGCGCACCGCCATCGCGCCGGGCTCGGAGGACATCAGCACCATCTGGGCGCGCGTGTTGTCCAGGACCTCGGCCGCCACCGGGTGCCGCTCCGCCTCGTAGCTGTCGAGCAGGCCGTCCGGCGCCCACCCGTCGACGACGGCCGCGAGCTTCCAGCCCAGGTTGACCGCGTCCTGCACGCCGAGGTTGAGCCCCTGGCCGCCGGCCGGCGGGTGGACGTGGGCGGCGTCCCCGGCGAGCAGCACGCGCCCGACGCGGTAGCGCTCGGCCTGGCGGGTGGCGTCGCCGAACCGCGACATCCAGCGCGGGGAGTGCACGCCGAAGTCGGTGCCCGCGACCGCCCACAGGCGCTCCCGGAACTCGTCGAGGGTCGGGGGCACCGCACGGTCGGTGACCTCCGCGGCCGGCACGACGACACGCCACGTGTCGCCCATCGGCCCCACCCCGAAGCGGCGCTCGGTCTGCCGGACCTCCGCGACGCGGGCGGCCACCTCCTCCCGGGGCGCGGCCACCTCCATCTCCCCCAGCAGCGTCTCGTGCCGGGCCGGTTCGCCCGGGAAGCCGACGCCGATCAGCTTGCGCACCGTGCTGCGCCCGCCGTCGCAGCCGACCAGCCACGCCGCGCGGACCGACGTGCCGTCGTCCAGCGCCACGGTGACACCGTCGTCGTCCTGGTCGAGGCCCGTCACCGCGACCCCGCGCCGAATCTCGGCGCCGAGCTCGGCGGCGCGCTCGGTCAGGAGCCGCTCGGTGACCGGCTGCGGGATGCCGAGTACGTAGCCGTGCGCGGTGTCGAGTTCGGGAGCCGACTTCGGGATCCCGGCGAAGAACCCGCCGACCGGGTGCTCGGTGCCGCGGGCGAGGAAGCGGTCCAGGAGACCGCGCTGGTCGAGGATCTCGATGCTGCGCACGTGCATGCCGAGCGAGCGGACGTAGGGGGCGGGCTCGGCGTCCCGCTCGAGCACGAGCACGCGGACGCCGTGCAGCCGCAGCTCGGCGGCCAGCACGGTGCCGGTGGGCCCGGCACCGACGACGACGACATCGGGACCGGGGCCGGGATCGGATTGCCCAGAAAACGTCATGCAGTTCCTTCGAGAATGCGCGCGGGAAAGGAGCTGCGCGATTCTGGAGGACGCCCCGGGTCTTGCCGCAAGACCCGTGCTGCGCTATACGTTGGCAGTGGCGGGGCGGCGGGATCGCCGGGCGAGACCCAGGCCGACGTACATCCCCACCAGTGCCACCACGAGCCCCACCACGGCGTGGGCCGTGAGCTGCTCGCCGAGGATCGGCACCGCCGCCAGCGCCGTCGTCGCCGGCACGAGGTTGAGCAGCGAGCTCACGTGCACCGTCGAGCGCCACCGCAGCAGCACGAACATCAGCACGAACGCCCCGGCGGAGTTGACGACGCCCAGCCAGGCGGCCGTCCACCAGCCGGGCGCGTCGGTGGGCAGCCACGCGGCGCCGAGGAACGGCATGGCGGCCGCGGTGACGAGCAACGACGTGCCCATCTGCACCGCGACGCTCGTGGCGACGGGCGTGTCGTCGTTGTAGCGCTTCTGGTAGAGCGTGCCGGCCGCCATCGAGAGCGCGCCGAGCACCGGCAGCACGACCGTCACGCCGAGGCTCCCGCCGAGGCGGTCGGACAGGACGATGTAGACGCCGCAGGCCCCGAGGATCAGGCCGATCACCGGCGCCGCACCCAGCCGGGTGTGCAGCACCAGCGGCGTGAACAGCCCGACGAGCAGCGGCGCCATGCCGAGCACGAGGCTCGTCACCCCGGCGGTGACGCCGGCGGCGAGGCCCGAGTAGCAGAAGGCGAACTGCCCGACCTGCAGCAGCAGGGCCGTCACGGCCAGGTGGCCCCACGCCCGTCCCCGGGGCAGGGCCGGCCGCATCACGACGACCACGACCAGCACCACGACCAGGGCGATGAGGAACCGCCACAGCAGCACCGTCGGCACCGCCATGTGCGTGGTGGCGATCTTGCCGGCGATGAACCCGGACGCGTAGACGGGCACGAACAGGGCGCTCAGCGCCGGCACCAGCCAGGTCCGCGCCGGCCCCGCGACGCCGGTCGGCTCCGCCGACACGACCACGGGACCGGCGCGCCTGTCACGGAGCATGGCCCCCAGTCCATAGCACCGCTAACGACAACGCAAACGGTCGCCCGTCACACTCCGCGGTCTACAGGGCCGCGTACAGCGCCGACTCGAAGTCGCCGTAGAGCTTCCACGCCTCGTGCTCGGAGATGAACGGCAGCGAGTTCGTGTAGATCGACGCGCAGATGCCCGTCGTGCGGTCGATCCAGAAGTGGGTGTTGAGCAGCCCGGCCCACGCACCGCTCCACGCCCGCCGCCGGCCGGGGACGTCCTCGGTGTTGAGCAGCAGGCCGTAGCCCCAGGTCCAGCCGGGGCCGAGGTGGAGCACGTCGGTGGTCGCCGGGTCGGCGGAGGCGATCTCCTCGGGGAACGGGATGCCGCCGAGCTGGTCGGAGAAGGCCGCGTCGACCGTCTCCTGCGCCAGGATCCGCGTCCCGTCGAGCTCGCCGCCCCGCAGCAGCGCGCGCTCGAAGCGGATGTAGTCCCGCGGCGTCGAGTGCAGGCCGTGGCCGCCCGGCCACCACTCCGGCTCGTCCGGGAGGAAGTTCCCCACGGACATCCACGCGCCGTCCTCTCCCCGCACGTGCACCGGCGTCTTGTTGCCCTGACGGGCGTCGTCGAGGGCGAACATGGTGTCGTCCATCCCGAGCGGGCCCAGGACGTTCTCCTTGAGGACGACGTCGAGCGTCGTGCCGGCGACGGCCTCGACGACCTGGCCGAGCCAGTCGGTGTTGATGCCGTACTCGAACCGGGTGCCGGGGTCGGCCACCATCGGGGCCCCCAGCGCCCTCTTGTCCCCCGGCACGACGTTCGGCAGGCCGGTGAGCTGCTCGTACCGTCCGATGTCCGCGTTGAAGAACCAGTAGCCCAGGCCCGACGTGTGGGTGACGAGGTGGCGCACGGTCGCGCGGCTCGCCGGTGCGCGGAGCCGCGGGGTGTCGCCGTCGAACCCCTCGAGCACCTGGATGTCGGCGAAGGCCGGCGCGTAGGTGTCGACGGGGGCGTCGAGGTCGAGCTGGCCCCGCTCCACCTGCTGCAGCGCGGCGGTCGTGACGACCATCTTGGTCATCGACATGATCCGGAAGTGCGTGCTCGTCGAGACCTGGTCGTCCTCGCCGACGGCACGCGGCCCGGCGGCACCCTCGTAGAACACGCCGTCGGCGTCGGCCGCGATCGCCGCGACGTGCGGCACGTCGCCGACGTCCACCGCGGCCTGCAGCACCCCGTCGATGGCCGAGCCGTCGATCGTCCTGCTCACGGAACCTCCTCGGCCGGGCCCGCGGCCCGGGTCAGTGATCAGCACGATCAGTGTGCGCGCGGTCACACCCCCGGGTCCCTACCCGAGCGGTCAGGCTCGGTGTCGGACCTGTCTGCGACGGTGGACCGAACCGGACGAAGGAGGCGGCGTGGGGTGGAACGCGCGGTTGCGCGAGCAGGCCGACTGGCAGTGGCACCGCTACCTGCGCCCCCGCCTGGACGCTCTCACCGACGAGCAGTACCTCTGGGAGCCCGCGCCCGGCGCCTGGAGCGTGCGGCTGCGTGCGGAGGCCACGACGCCGATGGCCGCCGGCGCGGGTGACCTGGTCATCGACTTCGCGTACCCGGAGCCCGACCCACCGCCGGTCACGACCGTCGCCTGGCGGCTGGGGCACATCATCGTCGGCGTGCTCGCGATGCGGGTGGCCGGCCACTTCGGCGGCCCGCCGGTCGACTACGGCAGCCACCGCTACGCCGCGACGGCCCGCGAGGCCCTCGCCCAGCTCGACGCGGCCTACGGGGCGTGGAGCGACGGGGTGCGCAGCCTCGGCGAGGAGGGTCTCGAACGGCCCTGCGGGCCGAGCGAGGGTCCGTTCGCGGACGAGCCGATGGCCGTGCTCGTGCTGCACATCAACCGCGAGCTGCTCCACCACGGGGCGGAGATCTGCCTGCTGCTCGACCTCCACCGATCCCGCTCCGCCTGACCGTGCGGGCGACCGGGTAGCCGCAACGATGGCTGACACCCGCAACGGACCCGAGCTGCACCCGATGACCGAGGAGCTGGCCACCACGGGCCGCAACTTCGCCTCGGTGTCCACGATCCTGCCCAGCGGTCTGATCCAGACGCAGATCCTGTGGGTGGGGGTGAAGGACGGATCGTTGGTGATCAACACCGAGACCCACCGGAAGCGCTACGAGAACATCCAGAAGGACGAGCGGATCACGGTGCTCATCCGCGACGAGTCCGACCCCTACCGCTACGCCGAGGTCCGCGGCCGTGTCGGGCGCACTACCACCGGCGACGAGGCCCGCGAGCACATCGACGAGCTCGCCCAGCGCTACACCGGCGGCGACTACCCGCCCGAGGCCATCAAGAGCGAGCGCGTGATCCTCTGGATCACCCCGGAGCGCCAGACGATCGTCGACCAGAACCTCGACACGAGCGACTGACCGCCGGGCCCGGCGTGGCGACCGGGCGGGGCCCGGGTCACGCCGGGCCCCTCCGGCATCATGGGCCGCGATGGCCATCGGGACGGCGGACGTGACAGCGACGACGGGGACCCCCGACGACCCGGACGACCCCGCTCCCGCCGCCTCCCCGCGGCCGCGGGACCGCGCGCTGATCGGCGTCGTGGCCGGGGTGCTGTCCGCGCTGCTCGTCGTCCTCGCGGCCCGGCTGCCGACCGCCGGCCCGCTCGGCGTCGAGGACAACGGCGACGGCTCCCGGCTGTTCTGCGGCGCCGGCCTGACCCCGGAGACCCTCGACGGCTTCTCGAGCTGGAAGCAGGGCTGGGTGTCGAGCTACGCGGTCGGCCCCCCGACCTGCGCGGACCCGGTGCCCTCCTCGGCGCTGGTGATCGCGCGGGCGACGACGTCGTGGGTGTCGGGCACCTGGTCCCCCACCGTGCTCGGCTGGACCTACGCCGTGCTCGTCGGTCTCGCGGTGGGGCTCGGCGCCTGGGCGGCGTCGGCGGCGGGTCGCCGTCGCGCGCTCGTCGTCGCCGTCCCGGTGCTCCCGCTGGCCGCCGCGACCTTCACCCGCTTCGTCGTCTCGACCTACAGCGAGCCCGCCGGGCTGCTGGGGGCGGTCACGGCGGCGGTCGGCGTGGCCGCCGTCCTCGCCACGCGACCCGAGCACCGGGCGGCCCGGGTCGTCGCCCTCGTGCTCACGGCCGCGGGCGGCCTGGTCGCCACGACGGCGAAGGTGGCGTACGTGCCGCTGCTCGCCGCCGCGGTGCTCGTCTGCCTGGTGACCGCGGTGGGGGCGCGCCGGGCCCGCCGCGCGGGCCCGGCCCTCGCGCTGGCCGCCGTGGTCCTCGCCGCCTACCCGGTGACCGCGGCGGTCGAGCGCCAGCAGCAGTTCTACGAGTCGGTCAACGCGCACAACCTCGTCTTCACGACCGTCCTGCTCGAGCTCGGGCCCCCCGCAGCCGCCGAGCTCGGCATGCCGCCGGCGGCGGTGGCGAGGACCGGCGACGGCTACTTCAACGACGAGCCCCGGCCCGACGGGGAGGCGTGGTGGGAGGACGCGATCATCGCTCGGCCCGCCGAGACGCGTGCCGCGGCGCTCCTGCTGCTCGCCGAGCACCCGGCGGCCGCGGCCCGGGCCGTCGGGGTGGGCCTGCAGGCGACCACGTTCGCCGACCTCCACTACCTCCACGCCCTGCCGGCGCCCGCGTCGATGCTGTCGTCGACGTCGGGCGACTACGGCATGTCGGGCTCACGCCAGCCCGACCTCGCCCGGGTGCTGCACGACACCGGCCGACCGCCGTGGCTGCCCAGCGCGCTGGTGGTCGTCGCCCTGCTCGCCGCGGCCACCGCCCGGTGGCAGGGCCGCGCGGGGCGCTGGTCGCTCGCCGCCGGCCTCGCCGCGGGCACGGCGCTGGCCCTCGTGGTCGTCGCCGTGGCGGGCGACGGCTACTTCGAGGTGTTCAAGCACGTCTGGCTCGCGGCGTACCTGCTCGCGCTGTCCGGGCTCTCCCTGGTCGGCGCCGTCGTCACGGGTCTCGCCGGTCTGTGGGCGAGGCGGCGGGGGTAGGAAGGAGCCCGTGCGCGCATACGGGTTCCACCAGGCCGGCGGTCGCGACCAGGAGGCGTTCCTCGACGTCCCGGTGCCCGAGCCGGGCAGCGGCGAGCTGCTCGTGCGGGTGCGGGCGTCCGGGGTGAACCCGGGCGACTGGCGCCTGCGCAACGGCGAGTACGGCACCGTCGGCCCGGCGGTGCTGGGCCGCGAGGTCGCCGGCACGGTCGTCGCCGTGGGCGACGACGTCACGGGTGTGGCGCCCGGCGACGAGGTCTTCGGCGGGTGCCCGGGCATGGTCGGTGGCTGGGCCGAGCAGGCGATCGTCACCGCGTCGTTCGCCGCGCATCGCCCGGACGCGGTGTCCGCGGTCGACGCCGCGGCGCTGCCCGTCGCCGCCGGGACCGCCTTCGACGCCCTCGACGCCCTCGACCTGCCCGCCGGCGCCACCCTGCTCGTCAACGGTGCCGGCGGCGGCGTCGGGATCCCGACCGTCCAGCTCGCCCGGGCGCGCGGCCTGCGCGTCGTCGGCACGGCGAGCGCGGCCAAGCAGGACCTGCTCGCCGAGCTCGGGGCGGTCCCGGTGACCGGGGGCGACGGCGTCGCCGACCGGGTCCGGCAGGTGATCGACCGCGTCGACGGCGTGTTCGACCTCGTCGGCGGCGACGCGCTGCGGGCGGTGGCCCCGCTGACCGCCCCCGGCCACCTGTTCTCCGTCGCCGACAAGCCCTTGGTCGCCGAGCTCGGCGGGCGCGACGTCCCGCGCGACCGCAGCACCCGGGTGCTCGACGCCCTCGCCGCGCTGGTGGCGTCGGGGGACCTCGACCCGTGGGTGCGCACGGTGCTGCCGTTCGACCGCGCCGGCGAGGCGCTGGCGCAGGTCGAGGACGGTCACACCCTCGGGAAGGTCGTCCTGACGATGCCGTGACCGGCGCTACTCCCGCTCGGCGTCCTCCGGGGCGTCCTCCGGGGCGTTCTCCGGGGTGGCCGAGCGGTCGCGGGGCGCCAGGCGCCGCAGCACGTGGTAGCCGACGATGACGACGATCGAGCCCAGCGCGATCCCCGACAGCGACCCGCCGCCGATCTTCAGCGCCACGTCGCCGATGCCGATGACGATGCCCGCGGCCAGCGGCACGAGGACCTCGGGGCGGGAGAAGTCGACGCGGTTCTCCACCCAGATGCGGGCACCGAGCAGGCCGATCATCCCGTAGAGCACCACGGTGATGCCGCCGAGCACGCCGCCGGGCGTGGCCGCGACGACCGCGCCGAACTTGGGGCAGAAGCCGATGAGCACCGCGACCAGCGCCGCGACCCAGTACGCGGCGGTCGAGTAGACCCGGGTCGCGGCCATGACGCCGATGTTCTCGGCGTACGTGGTGGTGGGCGAGCCGCCGACCCCGCCGGCCACGGCCGTCGCGATGCCGTCGGCGGCCAGGGCGCGGCCGAGGTACGGGTCGAGGTCCTCGCCGGTCATCGTCGCGACGCCCTTGACGTGCCCGGTGTTCTCGGCGATCAGCGCGATCGCCACCGGCACCACCAGCAGGATCGCCGACGCGCTGAACGCCGGCAGGTGCAGCCCGGGCGCCTCGGGCGTGCCGAGCGGCAGCCCGATCCACGGTGCGTCACCCACGCCGGAGAGGTCGACGCGCAGGTGTGTCGACACCGTGCCCGAGGCGTCGGGCGCGGTGATCGGGCCGAGCACGACGTCGAGCAGCAGCGACAGCAGGAAGCCGACCACCAGCCCGACCAGCACGCCGAGGCGCGAGAGCATCCCGCGCCCGGCGACGGCGGTGAGCATGACGACCACCATCGTCACCAGCGCCACGCCCTCGTCCTGGGGCCAGTAGGTGCCGGCGACGACCGGGGCGAGGTTGAAGCCGATCAGCATGACGACCGCGCCGGTCACGGCCGGCGGCAGCACCGCGGACACCGTGCGGCCGCCGCCGAGGTGCACGGCGAGCCCGACGAGGGCGACGACCACCCCGCACACCGCGATCGCGCCGGTGACCTCGGCACTCGTGCCGCCGTCGGCGCGGACCGCGGCCACGACGCCGACGAACGACGCGCTGGTGCCGAGGTAGCTCGGCACCCGCCCCCGCGTCATCAGCAGGAACAGCATCGTGGCGAGCCCGGAGAGCAGGATCGCGAGGTTCGGGTCCAGCCCCATGAGGACGGGGAAGACGAACGTCGCCCCGAACATCGCCAGCACGTGCTGGGCGCCGAGCCCGACCGTGCGCCCCCACGACAGCCGCTCGTCGGGCCGCACGACCTCGCCCGGCGCCGGCGCGCGCCCGTCGCCGTGCACCGTCCATCCCCTGATCACGCGCGACAGGCTAGGGCTTCGCCACGTGAGTGATGGGGGTCGTCGTGGCGACCCACATCACTCACGTGGCGCGGCCATCCCGTCGAGCAGGAGGTTGAGGTAGCGCGGCCAGCACCGGGTGTCCCGCTCGGCGGTGACGACGGCCATGTGGACCACGACGGGCAGGTCGGCCGGCTCGAGGTCGGCGCGCACGACGCCCGCCGCCTGCCCCCGGCGCAGCAGCTCGCCGAGCGGGGCGAGCGTGCGCGCCGCGAGCTCCGGGGTGAACGCGCCCGTGGCCTTGGCCGCGGAGAGCAGCCCGCGGTGGCGCGTCACGCCGTCGACCAGGCCCTCGAGCACCCCGGTCAGCGCCGCCCACGGGTCGGCGACGCCCGCGGCGTGCGCCAGCAGCGGCTCGACGGACTCGGCGACGTAGTCCTCGAGCACCGCCGCGACGAGCTCGTCACGTCCGGCGAAGCGGCGGTAGAGCGTGGACGGCGCCACCCCCGCCCGCCGGGCGACCTCCTCCAGCGACACGTCGGGCCCGTCGGCCTCGAGCGCCGTGCGGGCGGCGGCGAGGATCGCCGCGTGGTTGCGGGCGGCGTCGGCGCGCAGCCGCCGGTCCGGGCGCAGGCCGGGACCGGACGTCGCGGACATCAGCGTCACCCCGCCCGACGCCCTCAGTCCTCCACGAGGCTCAGCGCGCCCGACGGGCACTGGGCCACGGCGTTGCGCACCTCGGTCTCCTGGTCGGCCGACGGCTGCTCCTGGAGCACCACGACGATCGCGTCGTCGTCCTGGTCGAACACGTCCTCGGCGGCGAGCACGCAGTTGCCTGCGCCGATGCACACGTCCCGGTTGGCCTCGATCTTCACGGCGTTCTCCCTCGGTGGTGGTGGGTCACCAGGTGACCGGCAGCGCGCGCAGCCCGTGCACGACGGTGGCCGAACGGAACTCGACCTCGTCGAACGGGATGTCCAGGGCCAGGGTCGGGAAACGGCGGAACAGCGCGGGGAACGCCACCGCCATCTCGGCCCGGGCCAGCGGGGCACCGAGGCAATGGTGCACCCCGTGCCCGAACGCCACGTGCGGGGCGATCTCGCGGGTGACGTCGAGGTCGTCGGGGTGGTCGACCACCGCGGGGTCGCGGTTGGCCGCGGGCAGCGAGAGCACGAGGAACTCGCCCGCCGCGACGGGCCGGCCGCCGACGGTGGTGTCCTCCCGGACCAGGCGCGGGACACCGGAGTGCACCACCGAGAGCCAGCGCAGCAGCTCCTCGATCGCCGGGGCGACGGCGCCGTCCTCGTCCCGCACGTGGGCGAGCTGGTCGGGCTCGCGCAGCAGGGCGAGCGTGCCGAGCCCGAGCATGTTGGCGGTCGTCTCGTGGCCGGCGATGAGCAGCAGCGACGCGATGCCGATCAGCTCGTCGCGGGTGATGTCGTGGCCGTGCTCGCGCACGAGCATGCCGAGCATGTCGTCGCCGGGCGCGGCCGTCGCGCGGTCGACGAGCTCGCCCATGTAGGCGCGGGACTCGGCGGCGACCCGGCCGCGCTCCTCGAGCGTCCGGCTCAGGTCGATCTGGCGGGCGGCGCGCCCCTGGAACTCGGCGCGGTCGTCGTACGGGACCCCGAGCAGCTCGCAGATGACCAGGCTGGGCACCGGCAGCGCGAAGGCGCTGACGAGGTCGGTCGGCGGGCCGGCGGCGGCCATCGCGTCGAGGTGGTCGTCGACGATCTCGGCGATGCGCGGCTCGAGGCGGCGGATGCGCTTGACGGTGAACTCGCCGGTGAGCAGGCGGCGCAGCCGGGTGTGCTCCGGCGGGTCGGTGCCGAGCAGGTTGCCGGCGCGCGGGTCGGCGCCGTCCTCACCCTCGGGAGCGGGCAGGCGCGGCAGGCCTGCGTTGGAGAAGCGCTCGGCGTCGCCGAGCACCTCGCGCACGTCGGCGTAGCGGGTCACCAGCCGGGCGTGCGCGCCGAACACCGTCCGGAACTCGGGGAGGTCGGGCTCGTCGCGCGCGGCCTGGACCTCGGGCAGCGGGGCGAAGCGGTCCCGCCGCATGTGGCGCGGGACCGGGGGCGGGCCCTGCTCGGTGGTGGTCATCGTCGCCTCCGTCGTCGTCGGGACAGGCGCGGACTCCCGCGACCGTACCCCGAAGTGGGAGCACGCTGCCGTTTCATACGGACCCCACGTCTACGGGGCGGCGCCGCCGGATACTCGTCCGGCATGACCGCACCGAACGACCCCCGCGTCGTCCTGGTCACCGGCGCCGGCCGGGGCCTGGGCGTCGAGATCGCCCGCCAGCTCGTCGACACCGGCCATAGCGCTGTGGTCGCCGCCCGCGATCCGCAGGCGGCCGCGGCGACGGCCAAGGAGCTCGGCGAGCGGGCCTGGCCGCTCACCCTCGACGTCACGTCGGCGGAGTCGGTGCAGGCCGCGGTGGAGGCCGTCGACCGGCGCCACGGCCGGCTCGACGCGCTGGTGAACAACGCGGCGATCAACTTCGACGCCGGCGCGGACCCCGTCACCGAGGACCTCGAGGTCGCCGACGGCGCGTGGCGCACCAACGTGCTCGCCCCGTGGCGCCTGACGCAGGCGTTCGCGCCGCTGCTGCGCGCCGGGCGCGAGGCCGTCGTCGTCAACGTGACCAGCGGGCTCGGGTCGCTGCAGCGCATGGGCGCGTCGTCGCCCGCCTACAGCGTCTCGAAGGCCGGGATCAACGCGCTGACCCGCGTGTTCGCCGACGCCCTGACCCGCGACGGCATCGCCGTGCACGCCGTGAGCCCGGGCTGGACGGCCACCGACATGGGCGGTGCAGGCGGGCGCCCGGTCGCCGACGGCGCGGCGGGCATCGTCGAGGTCGTCCGCTCCCCCGGCTCGTTCCCCTCCGGCTCGTTCCTCCAGGACAGCCGTCACGTCCCCTGGTGACCGCCGACGTGCGTGATCTTCCGGGCTATAGCTCGGAAGATCACGCACGTAGGTCGCCGAGGGCGCGGGCCGCGTCGACGAAGTGGGCCACGGCGGGCGAGCGGTCGGCGGAGCGCCACGCGACCTGCAGCGCGATCATCGGCACGTCGCCGGAGAGCGGGCGGAACTCGACGCCGGGCAGGCGCAGGTTCGCGTAGTACGCCGGCTGCAGCGACACCCCGAGCCCCGCCGCGACGAGCCCGAGCTGGGTCTCGATGTCCGCGCCCTCCGCGACGATCCGGGGGCTGAAGCCGTGGTCGCGGCAGTAGGCCGTGATGATGTCGAAGAACGCCCGCCCGAGCGGCCGCGGCCACAGCACGAACGGCTCGTCGGCCAGCGCCTCCGGCTGCACCTCGGTCGCCTCGACCAGCGGGTGGTCGCCGGGCAGCGCCACCAGCAGCGGCTCCGAGACGAGGTGCTCGACCGACACCGCCGCGGTGGGTGACGCCGCCCGCACCAGCCCGACGTCGAGCCGCCCGTCGGCGAGCGCCACCAGCTGCGCGGAGGTGTCCTGCTGGGAGACCTCGAGCTGCAGGTCCGGGAACGCGGCGCGCATCGCCCGCAGGATGCGCGGCGTGATCGACGCCAGCGCCGTGCCGACCGACCCGACGACGAGCAGCCCGACCGCCCCGTTCGCCGCCTGGGTCACCAGCGACTGCGCGCGCTCGGCTTCGTAGAGCACGCGCGGCGCCGCGTCGAGCAGCACCCGGCCGGCCGGGGTCAGCTCCGTCGCGCGGCTGGTGCGGTCGAACAGCGCCGCCCCGAGCGTCTTCTCCAGCGCCCGGATCTGCTGGGAGAGCGCGGGCTGGCTGACGTGCAGCCGCCGGGCCGCGCGGCTGAAGTGCAGCTCGGAGGCCACGGTGAGGAACACCCGCAGCTGCCGCAGCTCGAGATCCATGGTGCCGATCCTGCCCCCGCTCATAAGCGCGTGCTGATGACAGCAGTGGCAGCGGCGATCGCGGATCCCCACTGCTCAGCCCGACGAGCGACCAGGGTCGGTGGTGCGCACCACCGGTAACCCGCCCCGGAGTGATCACCATGACCGGTCCCCGATCCCGCGATCTCCGTCTCGTCGTCGTCGGCTGCGGGGGCCTCGGCTCCGCCGCCGCCTACTGGCTCTCCCGCGCCGCGGGCGGGCGCGTCCTCGCCCTCGAGCGCCACGCCCTCGGCCACGACCACGGCGCGAGCCAGGACCACTCGCGGATCATCCGCTACGCCCAGCACCAGGACGCCTACGCCGCCCTCGCCCCCGCCGCCTACGCCGCGTGGCGCGACGTCGAGCGCGTCTCGGGCCAGCAGCTCGTCACCGAGACCGGCGGCCTCGTCATCGAGGACGTCGAGGCCCGGCGCGGCCTCGCGACCGCGGGCCGCGACATCGGCGGGTACGCCGCCGTCGCCGACCGCCACGGCGTCGACTTCGAGCTCCTCGACGCCCGTGCCGTGCAGCGGCGCTGGCCCCAGTTCCACCTCGCCGGCACCGAGCAGGCCTTCTACCAGGCACGCACCGGCATCGTGGACGCCCGCCGCGCCAACGCCACCCACATCGCGCTGGCCCGCGGCCACGGCGCGGAGGTCCGCGAGCACAGCCCGGTCCGCGCGCTGCGCCCGTCGGGGGACCACGTCGAGGTCGTCCTCGACGACGAGGTGGTGCGGGCCGAGCACGTCGTGGTCGCCGCCGACGCCCGCACCAACGAGGTCCTCGACGGCCTGGTGCGGATCCCGCTGACGATCACGCAGGAGCAGGTCACGTACTACGCGACGCCGAACCTCCTGGACTTCTCCCCCGAGCGCTTCCCGGTGTTCATGTGGCACGGGGCCGACAACTTCTACGGCTTCCCCGTGTACGGCGAGGTCGCCACCAAGCTGGGCCAGCACATGGGCGGGCACGAGGTCACGGCCGACACGCGGACCTACGAGCCGGACCCCCTGCGGCGCAAGCGGCAGGAGGCCTTCCTCGCCGACCACGTGCCCGGCTTCCTGGGGCCCGAGCTCTACACGAAGACCTGCCTCTACACGATCCCGCCGGACCAGCACTACGTGATCGACACCGTGCCCGGCGAGCCGCGCGTGAGCGTCGCCGTCGGGGCCGGGCACGCGTACAAGTTCGCGTCGCTGATCGGGCGCGTCCTCGCCGACCTGGCGACGACGGGCACCACGCGCCACCCGATCGCCGGCTTCGGCCTCGACCGCCCCGCCCTGACCGACCCGAGCTGGGGGCGTGCCTTCCATGTCTGACCACCCACGCCCCGGGGTCGTCCGCTCCCCCGGCTGGTCGCTGCCCCAGGCGGCCTACACCGACCCGGCCGTGTTCATCGCCGACCTCGAGCGCGTCTTCGCCGCGCAGTGGCTGTTCGCGGGTCACACCGCCGAGCTCGACGCCCCCGGCCGCTACCGCACCGTCGACGTCGGGCGCGACCGCGTGATCGTCGTGCGCGGCGACGACGGCGCCCTGCACGCCCACCACGACGTGTGCGCCCACCGCGGCTCGCGCGTCGCCCCGGACGACCGCGGGCAGGTGCGGGCGTTCGTCTGCCCCTACCACCAGTGGGTCTACGCCCTCGACGGCTCGCTGCGCTCCGCGCGGCTGATGGGCGAGTGCTTCGCCACCGAGCGCTACCGCCTCGCCCCGGTCGCGGTGCGCGAGACCGCCGGCCTGGTGTTCGTCTGCCTGGCCGAGCGGCCGCCGGCCTTCGAGCCCTTCGCCGCCGCGCTCGAGCCCCGGCTCGGCCCGCACGGGCTGGCCGACGCGCGGATCGTCGTGCGCGAGCACTACACCGTGGCGGCCAACTGGAAGACGCTCGTGGAGAACAACCGCGAGTGCTACCACTGCGCGGGCAGCCACCCGGAGTTCTCGCTGTCGAACTTCGACGTCGGCGTCAACGGCGACGTGCGCACCAACCCGCGCTACGACCGCGCCCTCGCCGCGGCCCGCGCGCACTGGCGCGCGCAGGGCCTGCCCGAGCAGGACGTGAGCTTCCCGGACGGCGCCCCGTACCGGGTGGCGCGGCTGCCGCTGCGCGACGGCTTCCTCTCCGAGACCCTCGACGGCCGCCCGCTCGCCCCGCCGATGGGGACGCTGTCGGACCCCGACGTCGGCAGCCTGCGCGTGATCTCGCTGCCGAACCTGTGGGCGCACGCCAACGCCGACTACGCCGTGACCACGCGGCTCACGCCGGTCGACGCGGGCACGACGGACGTCGAGCTGTGCTTCCTCACCGCCCGCGACGCCGACGTCGACCCGGACGCGCTGGCCGCGGTGTGGCGGGCGACGTCGGAGCAGGACTGGGAGCTCTGCGAGAAGAACTACGCGGGCGTCGCGTCGCGCGGGTACCGTCCCGGCCCGCTGTCGCCCGTCGTCGAGGCGTCGGTGGAGTCGTTCCTCGACTGGTACGTCCGCGCTCTCGCGACCGGCGAGGACGGGGAACAGCGCGTCGCTTCGTGACGCGACCACCCATGTGAGTGAAAGTGTGACGCAAGTGGGTGATGCCCCTGCCTCGTGCCGATCGTGACCCCGAGACTCTCGGGGTCGGTCGGGACGAGGATCGGGGCGGGGTATGGGCTGGCGGCCGGTCGTGGCGGCGGTGCTCGTGGGCGCCGCACTGGTGGTGGGCGCGGGCAGCGCGGCGGGACTCCCCGCCGGTAGCCCGGCGAGCGGCGGCGACGGGACGCGGCGGGTCACGCTCGGCGACTCCTGGGCGGCGGGCACGGCCGCCGGCGGCGTCGAGGCGGCCTCGGGACCGTGCCGGCGCAGCACGCTCGCCTACGCCCCCCTGCTCGCCCGCGCGGCCGGCGACGCGGCCTGGACCTCCCGGGCCTGCGCCGCCGCGGCCAGCACCAGCGACAACGGCCAGTTCAGCTCGCTGGACGCCGGCACCGAGGTGATCACCTCGACCGTCGGCGGCGACGCGACCGGCCTGGGCGCCCTCGCGGCGTCGTGCTCGAGCGCGGGCACCCCGGAGCGGTGCGACGCCGCGGCCGCCCGCTTCGACCGCGCGGTCACCGTGCTCCCGCGGGCGCTCGACGCCGCGCTCGCCGACATGCGCGCCCGCGCCCCCCGCGCCGCGGTGACGTTCGTCGGCTACCCGCTGCTCACCGAGGGCCGTGCGTGCCCGCAGGGTGCGGCCGACCCGGCCCGCGCCGCACGCGTCGACGACGCCGTCACCCGCCTCGACGCCGTGCTCGCGGACCGCGTGACGGCCGCCGGGATGCGCTTCGTCGACGTCCGCCCCGCCTTCGCCGGGCACGGCGTCTGCGGCGAGGCGCCCTGGCTGACGTCGCTGACCGACGGGGAGGCCCTCCTCGCCGGGGGGCCGACCGCCGACGGGCACGCGCTCGGCGTGCTGCCCGCGCTCGCCGCCGCCGGCCCGGCGCCGGTCCCGGCGACCGCCCCGGCGACCCCGGGACCGGCCGCCACCGTGGACGGGCGGGGGTTCGCCGACCTCGAGGCCCCGCTCTTCGCCGGTTAGAACACCTCGAACGCCACCCGCGCCGGCCCCTCCCCACCGCCGGTGGTCATCAGCACGACCTCGCGGGCCTGCTCGACGACCGGCCGCGGGTCGAGCGCGGTCAGGTACGTGTGGTGCTCGGCCAGCGACGCGATCGCCGCGTCGCGGAACCCGGTGACGTCGACGGCGTGGGTCGGCTGGATCGACGCGGCGACGGCGACGTACCGGACCCCGCCCCAGGGCTCGACGCCCTCGTCGACGAGCTCGGGGAAGATCCAGCGGTTGGCGGCGTCGCCGACGGCGTCGATGGTCGCCCGCCCGACCGCCCGGTGGTCGGCGCTGTTCCACGCGCCGGGCCCGAACGTCTCGTGGTGGCTGGGCACGACCACCAGCTCCGGTCGGGCGCGCCGGATCTCGCGGGCGAGGTCGCGGCGCAGGTCGAGGCCCTCGACCACGACGCCGTCGCGGTGGCTCAGGAACCGCACGTCCGTCACACCGACGGCCGCCGCGCTGCGCCGCTCCTCGTCCTCGCGCACCGGCCCGGCCTTCTCCGGGGGCAGGTCGTGGATGCCGGCCTCGCCGCGGGTCACGAGCAGGTAGGACACCGCGCGGCCCGCCGCGGTCCACGCGGCGATCGCGGCCGCCGTGCCGTACTCGAGGTCGTCGGGGTGGGCGGCGACGGCGAGGGCGCGGGACCAGTCGTCGGGCAGGGCCGGCAGGTCGGAGCTCATGGCGACCAGCGTGGGACCTGAACGTCGGTCGAGGTCAAGGTCCGGGGGGGCGGGAGCGTGTGCCCCGGCCCCGCGCCGGGCACCTCGTGGCGACCGCACGCGGACGGGGGACGAGCCTGTGACCAGCGCGAATGCCGACGAACGCGGGAAGACCGGGACGAAGGGTGACGAAAGCGGCGCCGACGCGGGGCTGCGCAAGGACCTCGGGTTCTGGTCGCTGCTGGCCGCCGGCCTGGGCAGCGTCATCGGCTCGGGCTGGCTGTTCTCCTCGCTCTACGCCGCGCAGGACGCCGGGCCGGCGGCGATGCTCGCGTGGGTCATCGGCGGGGCGCTGATGCTCTGCGTGGCCCTGGTCTTCGCCGAGCTGGGGATGACGAAGCCCGAGTCCGGCGGGATCGTGCGCTACCCGCTGTACTCCCACGGCGGGCTCGCCGCGGGCATCGTCGGCTGGGCCAACTGGATGAGCTACGTCGGCAACCCGCCGACCGAGGCCGCGGGCGTCGTGCAGTACGCGTCGGCCTACCTGCCCGGCGTCTACGACGGCGAGCAGCTCACCGGCCTCGGCGTGCTCATCGCCGCGGTGCTCATGGCCGGGTTCGTCGCGCTGAACTGGTTCGGGGTGCGGCTGTTCGCCCGCGCCAACACCACCGCCACCGCGGTCAAGATCGTGATCCCGGTGGTGACGGTCGTCCTGCTGATCGCCAGCGGGTTCGACTCCACGAACCTCACCGACCACGGCGGGCTCGCGCCCTACGGCTGGAGCGCGGCCCTCGGCTCGATCGCGACGGCCGGGATGGTGTTCGCCTACACCGGCTTCCGCAACGTCGTCGAGCTCTCCGGCGAGGCCCGCGACCCGCGCCGCACCGTGCCGCGCGCGCTCATCGCCACCATCGTCATCACCATCGTGCTGTACCTGGGGCTGCAGCTCGCGTTCCTCGGCGCGGTGCCGGGGACCGCCCTCGCCGGCGGCTGGCACGGCGTCAACTTCGACTCCCCGTTCGCCGACCTCGCCATGGTCCTCGGGCTGACCTGGCTGTCGTGGACCCTCATCGCCGACTCGATGATCTCGCCGTCGGGCTCGGGGATCGTGTTCACCGCCGCCAACGCCCGCAACGTCTTCGGGCTCGCCAAGAACGGCTTCTTCCCGCAGTGGCTCGCCGGGCTCAACACCCGCGGCGTCCCGGCGCGCGCCCTGGTGCTGAACTTCGTCATCGGCCTCGCCTACCTGCTGCCCCTGCCGAGCTGGCACGCGATCATCAAGGTCACCGGGTCGATCGCCGCGTTCACCTTCCAGATCGGCGCGGTCTCGCTCGTCGCCTTCCGCAACTCGGGGCTGACGCGGCCCGACACGCGGATGCGGGGCATGCGCGTCATCGCGCCGATCGCGTTCGTGGTGTCGTCACTGATCATCTTCTGGGTGTCGTGGTCCGAGCTCCGGATCGCGATGGTGATCATCGCGATCGGCGTCGCGGTCTACGCGGTCAGTTGGGTGCGCGGCGGCCGCGAGGTCGGCCAGCTCGTCGGCGGCGCCTGGCTCGTCGTCTACCTCGTCGGGATCACGGCGTTCTCGGCGATCGGCAGCTTCGACGGCGCCGGGCTGCTCCCCGCGCCGTGGGACAGCGTCGCCGTGGCCGCGTTCTCCCTCGCCGTGTACGCCTGGGGCGCCGCGGCCGGCACGGCCTACATGCGGGCGCGACCGGAGATGGTCGAGCGCCTCGGCGCCCAGGCGGACGCGGACCGCGCTAGCTGACCCGCGCCGCGAGCCGCCGCGGGGCCACGTGCCGGTAGGCGTCGACGAGGACGCCGCGGACCTCGTCCCAGTCCGGCCCCTCGGGCTCGACGTCGAGGCGCAGGCCCAGCCACCCGCGGTGACCCACGTACGGCGGGACGAAGAAGCGGGCGGGCTCGGCCTCGACCATCTCCGCCTGCGCCCCCTCGGGAGCCGCCGCCCAGAGCGCGAGGTGGGTGTCGCCGTGGTGGTACCCGACGTAGCTGGCGAACTGCTTGCGCACGAACCAGCTCGGCGAGCCGTGGCTGATCTTCTCCGTCGCCTCCGGCAGCGCGAGGCAGATCGCCCGCAGGCGCTCCACCAGCTCCTCGGACTCCACGACGGCCATCGTGGCGGCGGACCGGCGCTTACACCAGCAGCGCGCTGACCAGCGTCGCCAGCACGAACACCGCCAGGACGACGACGGTGACCACCCGCACCCAGGGCCGGTGGGGCGACGGGCCGCCGGGGTCGGAGGCGCCGAGCGTGGGGTCCCGGTCGTCCCCGTGCCGGTCGGCCCTGTCCCGGTCGGCCCCGTCCCGGTCGGTGCGTCCCGCAGGCTCGGTCATCGGGCTCCTCCGGACGACGATTCGGACACCGGGGACGTTACCGCCCGTGGCGTGGGCCCCGCGTGGCGGACGCGTCGGGCTCGGCGTGCCGGCCGGGCCGCGGCGCGGGGCCACCGGCGGCGACCGGCTCGGGCGGGTCGGCGCGGTGCCGCGAGGAGCGGGGGGCGCCGGTCGGGGCGGCGTGCGCGCCGGATCGGGTGGTGCGCGCGACGGGCAGCGGCGCGGAGAGCGGCGACGCCGACGGCAGCGGAACCGGCACGGAGGGAGGGAGGTCGGGCAGGGGGTCCGAGAGCGGGTCCGGGACCGCCGCCAGCGGCGGGCGGGGCGGGACCTCGACCCGCGGCTCGCCGGAGGGCGGGGTGGGTCGCGGACGCCGGCGTGCCTCGGTCCCGCCGGTGACGGTGCCGCCGCGGGTGGGGCCGAACGACAGCGCCGACGGCAGGACGGCCTCGCCGGGCACGACCCGCAGCGCCGGGCGCCCAGGGGGCCGGGACGGCACGGGGCTCGACGGCACAGGGCTCGACGGCACGGGGCTCGACGCGGGCCGCGAGGGCGCCGGCCGCGACGCGGCGGGGCGGGACGGGGCCGGGCGGGACGGGGCCGGGCGGGACGGGGCCGGCGGGGTCGGCGAGGTCACGGCCGCAGTGCGGACGGCCAGGACGTCGGTGGTCTCCTCCGCCGCGGCGGGCGCGGGCCGGACCGCCGTCGTCGCCGGCGACGGAGCCGGAGCCGGAGCCGGAGCCGGGGTCGGAGCCTTGGTCGTCGTGGCCGGCACCGCGGGCCGAGCGGCACGTTCCGCAGCCTCCGGGGCTTCCGGGGCCTGCGCACCGTGCCCCTCGCCGGTCGGCGCCGGCCGGGGCCGCGGGCGGGCGGGCCGGACCGGCACGGGGACGATCTCCTCGAGCGGCGCGGGCGCCGGCGGGGCCGGGGCGGGGCGGCGGCGGGCGCGGACGTGCTGGGCGAGCGCCGACCCGAGGTACGCGACGCCGACGACGCTCCAGAACGCCACGACCACCAGCTGGACGACCGTGGGCGGGTCGCTGAGCATCGCGAGCTGGACACCGGCGACGGCGAGCCCTGCGAGACCGAGCACGAGGGCGAACCGCGACCGGGTGGTCATCTGCCAGCGCGGACGGGGCCGGCCGGATCGGGCACCGTTCGCCACCAACACCTCACAGCATCGGGTATACCGGACAGACCGGGCGGGCGCCCGTCCGGTACCCCCGTCCCGGCCGTGTCACCCTCCCGGGTGAGGCATCGGACGCGGAGCGCGAAACGTAACGGTCAGGTCGCGGCCTGGCAGGTCTCGCACCAGAAGAGGTTGCGGCTCGCGTGGGTCCGCCGCTGGATCTCCGTCCCGCACACCCGGCACGGCTGGCCCGTCCGGCGGTACACGTACACCTGGCGGCCGCGCCCCGTGCGGTCCTCCGGCCGCACCGTGTCGATCGCGCCACGGCGGACGCCGTCGGCGAGCAGGACGGCGAGGTCCGCCCACACCGCCTCCCAGCGTTCCCGGCCGAGCTCGCGCCCGGGCAGGAGCGGGTCGAGCCCGTGCCGGAACAGCACCTCGGCGCGGTAGACGTTGCCGACGCCGGCGATCACCGACTGGTCCATGAGCAGCGTCGCCAGCGGCGCGCGCGACCGGGAGATCCGCGCCCAGGCGGTCTCCGGGTCCGTGTCGCGGCGCAGCGGGTCGGCGCCGAGCCGCGAGCGCAGGCCCTCGACCTCGCCCTCGGTGAGCACCTCGCACGCGATCGGGCCGCGCAGGTCGGCCCAGTGCGTCGGCCCGACCATCCGCATCCGCACCTGGCCGCGCGGCGGGGTGACCTCGCCGGCGCTGAGCGAGAACTTGCCGTAGAGCCCGAGGTGCACGTGGACGACGAGGTCGTCGGCGTAGACGTGGAACAGGTGCTTGCCGTGCGCATCGGCACGCTGCAGCACCCGCCCGTCGACGAGCTCGGCGTCGCGGGCGAACCGGCCCTGCGGCGAGCTGACCGCCACCTCGTGCCCCACGAACCGCGTGGTGTGCGTGCGCGCGAGGCGGCGGATCGTGTGGCCTTCGGGCACCGGCCCTGCCTACCCTCCGCGCTCCCCGTCCAGTCCCCCGGGCCTTTCGGCTCTGGTGCCCGGGCCCCCGCCGCGGGACGGTGTCGGCCGGCGGACAGCGGGGAGGACCGGCGTGGAGCACACCTACGACGACCTGTCGGCGGTCTTCGTCAACACGACGCTCAAGCGTTCGCCGGAGCGCAGCCACACCCAGGGCCTGATCGACCGCAGTGCCGCGATCATGGAGAAGCAGGGCGTCACCGTGGACCACGTCCGCGCCGTCGACCACGACATCGCGACCGGTGTCTGGCCCGACATGACCGAGCACGGGTGGGCCACCGACGAGTGGCCCGCCCTCTACCCCCGGATCCTCGCCGCCGACGTCCTCGTCATCGCCGGACCGATCTGGCTCGGCGACAACAGCTCGGTCACCAAGCGGGTCATCGAGCGCCTCTACGCCTGCTCGCACCTGCTCAACGACGCCGGTCAGTACGCGTACTACGGACGCGTGGGCGGGTGTCTCATCACCGGGAACGAGGACGGCGTGAAGCACTGCGCGATGAACGTCCTCTACAGCCTGCAGCACCTCGGGTACACGATCCCGCCGCAGGCCGACGCGGGCTGGATCGGCGAGGCCGGCCCCGGACCGTCGTACCTCGACCCCGGCTCGGGCGGCCCGGAGAACGACTTCACCAACCGCAACACCACGTTCATGACGTGGAACCTGCTGCACCTCGCGCGGATGCTGCGCGACGCGGGTGGGATCCCGGCCCACGGCAACCAGCGCTCGGAGTGGGACGCGGGCTGCCGCTTCGACTACCCGAACCCCGACTACCGGTAGGGCGGAGGGACCGCTCTCAGCCCTGCGGCAGCGCCGGGGGCTCGCCGGTCTGCTCGTAGGCGGTGAGCATTTCGATGCGGCGCTGGTGGCGGCCGCCCTCGAACGCCGTCGCGAGGAAGGCCGAGACGATCTCCGTCGCGTCGTCCTCGGTGTGCATGCGGGCGCCGATGGCCACGACCTGCGCGTCGTTGTGCCGGCGTCCGAGCTGCGCGGTCTCGACGCTCCAGGCCAGCGCCGCGCGGCAGCCCGGCACCTTGTTGGCCGAGATCTGCTCGCCGTTGCCCGACCCGCCGATCACGACGCCCAGGGTGCCCGGCTCGGCGACGGTGCGGCGCCCGGTCTCGATGCAGTACGGCGGGTAGTCGTCGGCCTCGTCGTACTCCGCGGGGCCGACGTCGACGACGTCGTGGCCCGCCGTGGCCAGCTCGCGCAGCAGATGGGCCTTGAGCTGGAACCCTGCGTGGTCCGATCCGAGGAAGACGCGCACCCGAGCAGTCTGTCAGGTGCCCTCGCGGGTGTGACCCGCACCGCCGAGGGGCACCGGGAGGCGACCTCGGAAACATCCCCGTGACACACCGATCGTAGGTTGAGCCGTTATGGGAGCGCGACGTACGGAGCGCCGTGTGACACCTGCGGACCAGGTCGTCGTGGGTGTCGAGGAGGAGTTCCACCTCGTCGACCTCGAGACGCGAGCGGCCGTCCCGCGGGTGCCCGAGGTGCTGGGCGAGCTGCAGGGCCTCGACGGGGAGGCGTTCGCCGCGGAGCTCAAGCCCTCGATCATCGAGACGAACTCCCGGCCGACCGCCGATCTGGCCGACCTTCGCACCGACCTCGTGCGGCTGCGCGGGATGCTCGCGCAGATCGCCGAGCAGCGCGGTCTCGGGGTCGTCGGGGCGGGCAGCGTGCCGCTGATCGACGGCTCGGCCCAGGGCATCACGCCCTCGCCCCGCTACGAGCGGATGCGCGACGAGTACCAGATGCTGGCGTTCGAGCAGCAGATCTGCGGGACGCAGGTGCACGTCGACGTCCCCGACCGCGATGCCGCGATCACCGTGATGCAGCACAGCGCGGCGTGGCTGCCGGTGCTGCTCGCGCTCTCGGCCAGCTCGCCGTTCTGGCAGAGCGAGGACACCGGCTACGCGAGCTCGCGCACCCTGGCCTGGCACCGCTGGCCCACCGCCGGCCCGCCCGCACCCCTGCGCGACGCCGCGGACTACGACGCGCTCATCGGGAGCCTGCTCGCCTCCGGGACGATGTCCGACCCGGGCATGGTCTATTTCGACATGCGTCCCTCGGCGCACCAGGACACCGTCGAGGTGCGGATCTGCGACGCCAGCCCGAGCGTCGACGGTGTGGTGCTCATCGCCGGGCTCGCCCGGGCCCTGGTGCGCCACGGCGTGCGCGCCCACCTCGCGGGCCGCCCTGCGCCGCAGCACCGTCCCGAGCTGCTGCGCGCCGCGAGCTGGCGCGCCGCCCGCTCGGGGCTCGAGGGCGACCTCGTCCACGTCGACGGGCCCGAGCTCGTGCCGCCGTCGCGGGCGGTGCGCCTCATGCTCGAGCACCTCGCCGACGACCTCGACGACGCCGGCGACCGCGCCGTCGTCGAGGAGCTGGCGCTCGAGGCCCTCGCCCGCGGCAGCTCCGCGGCCCGCCAGCGCCAGCGCGCCAACCGCAACGGCAACCTCGAGGCCGTCGTCGACATGCTCGTCGCCGAGACCCGGGGCGCGCCCGACTCCCCCGTGGACGCGCCGGTCTCCGCCACCGTCGCGCCGGTGCTGCTCGCCGGCTACGCCCCGCCCGCGTACGACGAGGCGGTGTCCGAGGACCACACCGTGCGCCCGGCGTACTCCTGGCTGGTCTCGACGCTCGAGCGCATCGGCCCGTCCGGGCTGCTCGTGCACGAGAAGAGCCGCGACGCCGAGCAACGCGCCCGCGGCATGTTCTTCCCCCAGGAGGACGACGCCGAGCGGCTGTTCCCCCTCGACCTCGTGCCCCGGCTCATCACGCCCCACGAGTGGTCGACGCTGTCCGAGGGCCTCGTGCAGCGGGCCCGCACGTGCGAGGCGCTGCTGCAGGACCTGCACGGCGAGCGCGCCTGCCTGCACGACGGCGTCCTGCCCGAGGCGGCGCTGCGCTGGCTGCCGCAGCCGCACGAGGCGGCGATGAACCTGCACCCCGGGGCCGTGCGCGCCCTGGTCAGCGGCCTGGACGTCGTCTGCGACGCCGAGGGCGCGTGGAAGGTGCTCGAGGACAACCTGCGCATCCCGTCGGGCATCGGCTACGCGATGGCCGACCGTCGCGTCGTGCGCAGCGTCCTGCCCGAGCTGCAGGCCCCGGGCGGCGTGCTGGACGCCGACGAGGGCCCGGCGCTGCTGCGCGAGGCCCTGCTCGCGTGCGCGCCGCCGGCGGCCGGGAACGAGCCGGTGCTCGCCGTCGTCACCGAGGGCCCGGCCGACTCGGCGTACTACGAGCACCAGGTGCTCGCCGAGGAGATGGGCGTGCCCCTGCTCACGCCCTCCGAGCTCCGCGCGGCCGCCGGCATGATCACGATCGCGGCGACCGGCCGACCCCTCGACGTCGTCTACCGGCGCATCGACGAGGAGGTCCTCTTCACGGCGCCGGACGCCTCGGGCGTCCCGCTCGGCGACCCGATCCAGGAGGCCGTGCGGACGGGGCGTCTCACCCTCGCCAACGCGCCGGGCAACGGGCTCGTCGACGACAAGGCGGTCTACCCCTTCATCGCCGCGCTGACCGAGTACTACTTCGGCGAGAAGGCGTCGCTCGCGGCCGTCCCGACCTGGTCGTGCGCCGATCCCGACCAGTGCGCGTACGTCCTGGAGCACCTCGACGAACTGGTGCTCAAGCCCGTCGACGGCTTCGGCGGGCAGGGCATCGTCATCGGGCAGCACGCCTCCGAGCAGGACCTGGAGAAGGCGGCCGCCGAGGTGCGCGCGCACCCGGCGGGCTTCGTCGCCCAGGAGACCGTCCAGATCTCCACGCACCCGACGTTCACGGGCGCGGTGCTGGAGCCGCGGGTCGTCGACCTGCGCGCCTTCGTGGTGCTCGCGCCCACCCCGACCGTCCTGCCGACCCCCCTGACACGAGTCGCGCCCCCGGACTCGCTCGTGGTCAACTCGTCGCGCGGCGGGGGCAGCAAGGACACCTGGATCCTGCGCTGAGCAGCGCGCGTCCGGACGGACCCGAGGAGGCCACACGTGTGCGGTATCGCCGGTGAGTTCCGTTTCGACGGCCGGGCGGCCGAGGTCGCGACGGTGCTCGACATGGCCCAGGTGCTCGAGCCCCGCGGGCCCGACGGCTGGGGCGTCGTCGGCCACGGGCCGCTCGCGCTGGCCCACCAGCGCCTCAAGATCATCGACCTGTCCGAGGCCGGCGCGCAGCCGATGGTCGACTCCGACCTCGGCCTGACCGCGGTCTTCAACGGGATCATCTACAACTACCAGCAGCTCCGGGACGAGCTCCACGCCGAGGGCTACCGGTTCTTCTCGACCTCGGACACCGAGGTCCTGCTCAAGGCCTTCCACCGCTGGGGCAAGGCCTGCGTCGAGCACTTCAAGGGCATGTTCGCGTTCGCGATCGCCGACCGGCGCACCGGCGAGCTGGTGCTCGGGCGCGACCGGCTCGGCATCAAGCCGCTGTACGTCGCGCAGGTCCCGGGCGCGGTGCGCTTCGCGTCGTCGCTGCCCGCGCTGCTGGCCGGCGGCGGGCTCAACACCGACGTCGACCTCGTGGCCCTGCACCACTACATGAGCTTCCACTCCGTGGTGCCCGCGCCGCGCACGATCCTGCAGGGCGTGCGCAAGCTGCCGCCGGCGACGATCCGCACGGTCGCCCCGGACGGCGCCACCGACGACTGGACGTTCTGGGAGCCGGTGTTCGCCCGCGACGGCCAGAAGTCGGCCGAGGAGTGGGCCGAGACCGCGCTCGCGTCCCTGCGCACCGCGGTCGAGCGGCGCATGGTCGCCGACGTCCCGGTCGGCGTGCTGCTCTCCGGCGGCATCGACTCGTCGATCGTCGTGGCCCTGCTGGCCGAGATGGGCCAGAAGGACCTCAAGACCTTCTCGATCGGCTTCGAGTCCGAGGCCGGTGAGTCCGGCGACGAGTTCGACTACTCGGACCTCGTCGCGAAGACCTACGGCACCGACCACGTCCGGTTCAAGGTGCCCAAGCACGAGACCGACGACGCGCTGGAGGGCGCGGTCGCCGCGATGGCCGAGCCCATGGTCAGCCACGACGTCGTCGCCTTCTACCTGCTCTCGCGCGAGGTCTCGAAGTCCATCAAGGTCGTGCAGTCCGGCCAGGGCGCCGACGAGATCCTCGGCGGCTACGACTGGTACCCGCCGCTGGCGAACGTCGCCCGCGACGGCGCCGTCGACGCCTACCAGAAGGCGTTCTTCGACCGCCCGCACGACGGCGTCGCGCAGCTCCTCGCACCCGAGGCCCTCGTCGACTCCGACGTCAGCCGGGCGTTCGTCGCCGAGCACTTCGCGCGCCCCGGCGCCGACTCGGCCGTCGACGCGGCCCTGCGGCTGGACACCACGATCATGCTCGTCGACGACCCGGTGAAGCGCGTCGACAACATGACGATGGCGTGGGGCCTCGAGGCCCGCGTCCCGTTCCTCGACCACGACTTCGTCGAGGCCATGGGCGCCTGCCCGCCGGAGTACAAGCTCGCCGACGGCGGCAAGGGCGTGCTCAAGCAGGCCGCGCGCGGCGTGCTGCCCGACGAGATCATCGACCGGAAGAAGGGCTACTTCCCGGTCCCGGCGATCCGCCAGCTCTCCGGGCCCGTCCTCGAGCGGGTGCAGGGCGCGCTGACCGACCCGGCGGCGAAGTCGCGCGGGCTCTTCCGGCCCGACGCGGTCGCCGCGATGCTCGACGACCCCAACTCGGGGCGCACCAACCTCGGCGCCAACGCGCTGTGGCAGGTCGCGCTGCTCGAGATGTGGCTGCAGGCCCACGGCATCACGTAGGGATGACGTAGGTACCGTTCACCACGGGTCAACGGCGGTCGAGCAGAGGAGGGTCCGGGCCGGTGGACGAGTGGATCAGCGCGACTCGCTGCTGGTCGCCCAGTCCCTCGCCGGACGGGACCACGATCGCGTTCGTGTGGGACGGCGACGGCCAGCCGCAGGTCCGCCTGCACCGCCGCCGCACCGGCGAGGAGTGGTCGCTCGACACCGGGGACGACCTGGTCTCGGCGGTCCGCTGGTCCCCCGACGGCACCTGGCTCGCGATCGAGACCGCGCCCGACGGCGGCGAGCGCACCAACGTCGCGGTGGTCCGCCCCGACGGCAGTGACCTGCGCCCGATCCGCGGGGTCGGCGACGGCGACCGGGGCGCGGTCACCCTCGACCGCTTCACCCGCACCGGCTCGGTCCTCGCGATCACCGAGTCGGACCCCGAGACGACCACGGCCTGGCTGGTCGACGCCGACACCGACCAGCGCCAGCGCGTCGGCTCCGGGCACGCCCTGCAGATCCTCGACGTCAGCCGCGACCGCCGCCGCGTGCTGCTGCGGCGCGGGCGGCGCGGCTCGCGGCACGTCGGCATCGTGGACCTCGACGGCACCGAGGGCTGGCACGAGATCGACTCCGGGCGCGGGCCGGGCGGTCCCCCGGGGGCCGTGGAGCACTCGGTGGCCATCACCTGGAGCTCCAGCGTCGTCGCCGGCCGGTTCACCCCGGACGGGACGCGGATGCTGCTGCTCACCGACGGCGGCCGCGAGCGGGCGGCCCTGGTGGCGGTCGACGTCGCCACCGACGCGAGCCCGATGACCCCCGAGGTGCTCGCCGAGCGCGACGACGCCGACCTCGAGCGATTCGCGCTCACCGAGGACGCCGGGCTCGCCGCGCTGGTGTGGAACGTGGCCGGGCGCAGCGAGGTCGACCTGCTCGACATCGCCACCGGCAAGTGCTCGGCCTACGCGCCGCCCGGCGATGTCGTCACCAGCGCGGTGTTCTCGCACGACGGCGACTCGCTGGTCATGGGCATCCAGTCCCCCGAGGTCCCGGCGGCGGTCTGGTGCTTCGAGCTGTCCTCGGACACCACGGCGCTGATCTGCCCGCAGGAGGAGCCGCGCTGGTCGCCGGGCCAGCTGGTGCACCCGACGCTGGAGACGGTGACCACCCCGGACGGCCTCGCGCTGCCCGGCTGGCTCTACCGTCCGCGCGGGCAGGCCGGGCCGCTCCCGACGGTCATCTACCTGCACGGCGGGCCCGAGGCGCAGGAGCGTCCGGTGTTCACCCCGCTCTACCAGCACCTGCTCGCCCGCGGCATCGCCGTGTACGCGGCGAACGTGCGCGGCTCGTCGGGGTTCGGGCGCTCGTTCGTCAACGCCGACAACGGCGCCGGGCGCTTCGCCGCCATCCGCGACGTCGCCACCTGCGTCGAGCACCTGGTCCAGATCGGCGTCGCCGACCCCGCCCGCGTCGGCGTCATGGGCCGCTCGTACGGCGGCTACCTGACGCTCGCGGCGCTGGTGTTCCACCCCGAGCTGTTCGCCGTCGGCGTCGACGTGTGCGGGATGGCCGACTTCGAGACGTTCTTCGCGCGCACCGAGCCGTGGATCGCCGACGCCGCGGTCGGCGAGTACGGCCACCCGATCCACGACCGCAACCTGCTGCGCGAGCTGTCGCCGGTGCACCGGATGGACAACCTGCGCGCGCCGCTGCTGGTCGTGCACGGGAAGTTCGACACGAACGTCCCGGTGCACGAGGCCGAGCTGGCCGTGCACGGCGCGAAGGACGCCGGCGTGCCGTTCCGCTACCTGCTCTTCGACGACGAGGGCCACGAGATCCAGCGCACGGAGAACCGCGTGACGTTCATCCACGAGTGCGTCGGCTGGATCGCAACCCACCTCGACGCGGCGTCCTGAGGCCTCCAGGGTGGGGCCCGTGATCCGGGTCCTGCTGCTCGTGCTGGCCCTCGCCGCCTGCGCTCCCGGGGCGGCCCCGGCGGCCGCCCCGGCACCGGCGCCCGCTCCCCCGGAGTCGTTCACGCTGGTCGCGGGCGGCGACGTCCTCGTCCACCCGACCGTCACGGCGCAGGCGATCGCCGACGGGCGCGGCGCCCCGGACTTCGTCCCCCAGCTCGCCGGGATCGCGCCGCTGATCGAGGGCGCCGACCTCGCGCTCTGCCACCTCGAGACCCCCCTCGCGCCGCCCGGCGGGCCCTACGCCGGCTACCCCGACTTCGACGCCCCGCCGGAGGTCGCCCGCTCGCTCGCCGCCGTCGGCTACGACGGCTGCAGCACGGCGTCCAACCACGCGCTCGACCAGGGCACCGCCGGGGTGGACCGCACCCTCGCCACCCTCGACGCGGCCGGCCTGCGGCACGCGGGCACGGCCCGGTCGCCGCAGGAGGCCGCCGCGACGACGTTCTACGACGTCCACGGCGTGCGCGTCGCGCACCTCTCGGCGACGTACGGGCTCAACGGCGACCGCTCCCCCACCGCGGGCAACGTCGCCCTGCTCGACCCGGAGGCCGTGCTCGCCGCCGCGCACCGGGCCCGCGCACAGGGCGCCGACGTCGTCGTGCTCAGCGCGCACTGGGGCACCGAGAACGACCCGGAGCCGGACGTCGAGCAGCGGCGGCTCGCCCCGGAGCTGCTGGCGAGCCCGGACATCGACCTGGTGATCGGCTGCCACGCCCACGTCGTCCAGCCGTTCGAGCGGATCGGCGACGAGTGGGTCGCCTACGGGCTCGGCAACCAGCTCGCGGACCAGGAGACGCCCGGCACCGACGACGGCGCCCTGGCCCGGTTCACGTTCGGGCGCGCGGGCGACGGGCGCTGGCGCGTGACCCGCGCCGAGTACGTCCCGACGTGGATCGACACCGGCCCGCCGATCCGCGTCCGCGACGTGACCGCCGCCGCAGCCGGGACGCCGGCGGCGGCCGCCCGGGACCGCACCGACGCCCGCGTCGCCACCCGCGGCGCGCTCGGCGCCGGCCTCACGCGGGGGTGAGCCAGGTCGTGGCGACGACCGCCCCGATCCACACCGGCCACGCCGCCGCCGCGCACCACCGGCCGCCGCGGCCGTGCCGGAGCACCCCGAGCACGCCGAGGAGCACGGCGAGCGCGAAGGCCAGGCCGTAGGCGAGCCGGACGCCCTGCACCGCGGCAGGGTCGCAGGCGAACGCGCCGGGCGCGCAGTCCTCGTCCGTCCAGCCGGTGAACACGACCAGCACGTACGTGACCAGGCCGCCGGCCGGCAGGAACGCGGCGAGCGACAGGCCCCGGGCCACCGGGGGTGGTCTACAGCTGGATCGACTTGACCTCGAGGAACTCCTCGAGGCCGTAGCGCCCCAGCTCGCGGCCGGTGCCCGACTGCTTGTAGCCGCCGAACGGCGCGAGCGGGTTGAACGCCCCGCCGTTGACGTCGACCTGGCCGGTGCGCATCCGCTTGGCGACCTCGACGCCGCGCTCCTGCGACCCGGCGAACACCGCGCCCGCGAGCCCGTAGACCGTCGCGTTGGCGATCTCGACGGCCTCGTCCTCGTCGGCGTACGGCATCACCGACAGCACCGGCCCGAAGATCTCCTCCTGGGCGATCGTCATGTCGGGACGGACGCCGGAGAAGATCGTCGGGCGGACGTAGGCGCCGCGCTCGAGACCCTCGGGCCGGCCCGGGCCGCCGGCGGCGAGCTCGGCGCCCTCCTCGACCCCCTGCGTGATGTAGTGCTCGACGCGCTCGCGCTGGCGGTCCGACGACATCGGGCCGATGCGCGTGGACTCCTCGGTGGGGTCGCCGACGGTGTACTTGGCCGACTGCTCGACGGCCATCTCGACGACCTGGTCGTGCAGCGACTCGGGCACGAGCAGGCGGGTCCAGGCGGTGCACGTCTGGCCGCCGTTGATGAAGCAGTTGCCGAGCCCGAGTTTGACGGCCTGGGTGAGGTCGGCGTCGTCGAGCACGATGTTGGCCGACTTGCCGCCGAGCTCGAGCGCGACGCGCTTGACGGTCGCCGCCGCGACCTCCTGCACGCGCCGCCCGGCCGGCACCGAGCCGGTGAACGACACCATGTCCACGAGCGGGTGCTTCGCGAGCGCCTCGCCCGCGTCGGGGCCCGTGCCGTGCACGACGTTGAACACCCCGCCGGGCAGCCCCGCCTCGCGGGTGATGTCGGCGAGGATGCCGGCGGTCAGCGGCGCGACCTCGCTGGGCTTGAGGACGATCGTGCAGCCGGCGACGAGCGCCGGCGCGACCTTCGCGACCACCTGGTGCAGCGGGTAGTTCCACGGCGTCACCGCGCCGACGACCCCGATCGGCTCCCGCACGACCAGCGAGTTGCCGATCTCCTCGGTCCACGGGAACGACTCGGCGAGCCCCGCGACGCCCTTCGACGTCGCGATCGGCATCCCGACCTGCACGGAGTTGGCGAACTTCGTCGGCGACCCCATCTCGGCGGTGATCGACGCGGCGATCTCCGCGCTGCGCGCCTTGATGCCCTCGCGGATCGCGAGCACCGTCGCCACCCGGTCGGCCAGCGGCGTCGCCGCCCACGCCGGGAACGCGTGCCGCGCGGCGACGACCGCCGTGTCGATCTCCGACGCCCCGCCGGCCGGGACCTCGGCGATCGTCTCCTCGGTCGCCGGGTTCACCACCGCGATCGAGCCCGGACCCTCCTGCCAGGTCCCGTCGATCCAGTGCCGCGTGAGCGTGTCCGTACCGGTCGTCATCGACTGCCTCCGCATCCCTCGGGCGTTCGACCCCACCCTGCCCGACGCGGCGCCCGCCCACCGTCTCGGTGATCGTCGATCCGAGGACCTCCGCCGCAGCTGGCGCCCGGCACATCCTCAGATCGACGGTCATGCTGCCGCCCCGAGGCGCACGAGCGTCCGGCGCAGCTCGTCGACGAGGCGGTCGGGCGCCTCCACCAGATCGTGCCACGTCACCTCGACCACCACCCACCCGTCGGCGACCAGGGCGCGCTTGCGCGCCCGCCCGTCGACGAAGCGGTCGACGTCCTCGTGGTGGGCCCACCCGTCGACCTCGACGGCGAGCCGGACCTCGGGGAACGCGACGTCGAGCAGCGCGCGACGTCCGTCGGACAGTCGCACCTCCCGGTTGACGGCCCACCCGGTGATGCCCGCGGCACGCAGCAGCGCGAGCATCCGGCGCTCGGCCTCCGAGGCTGCCCGGTCCGAGGCCCGCGAGATCAGGCGGCCGGCGGCCCGCGAGCCGCGCCGGCCCAGGTTCCGCGACTGGGCGGCGCGCAGGGCGTCGAGGTCGACGTGCTGTTGCAGCGCCCGGTCGAGGAACCGCGGGCCGCCGGGACCGAGGGCCACCGCGGCGTCGAGGACCGTCAGCGGTGTCGAGGTCACCCACAGCTCCCGGTGACGCGTGCGGTCGACCCGCACCTCGCGCTGCACGACGCGGATCCCGCGCGGGGCACGGCGTGCGCTGCCCGGCGGGAGCGCGACCGTGATCGGGAGAGGGTCGGCGACGCCGAGGCCCAACCACCACGCGGCGGTGACGGCGACGAGCGTGCCGTGCTCGCCGGCCCACGCCGCAGCGGTGCGGACGCGGGCCGCGAGCGTGTACGCCCAGGCGGTGTCGAGGAACGTGCGCGGCGCGCGCCGGACCCAGCGACCCGTCGCGAGACGCCAGGCGATCGCGTCGTCGCTCAGCCCGCAGGTCCGCGCCTGCTCGCGGCTGACGACACCGTCGTGGGTGGCGAGGAACTGGTCGATGTCCACACCGTGTTCGACGCAGACACACGCCGCACGGCTCCATCGACCTCCGTGATCGTCGGTCCGAGGACCTCCGCCGCACCTGGCGCCCGGCAGGTCCTCGGATCGACGATCAGTGCGGAGACGTCAGTCGAACTTCAGCTCGGTGTCGCGCGTGCGCTTGAGCTCGTAGAAGTACTCGTAGCCCGCGAGCAGCTTGGCGCCGTCGAAGATCTGGCCGGCCTGCTCGCCCTTGGGGATGCGGGTCATGACCGGGCCGAAGTAGGCCGCGCCCTCGACGTGGATCACCGGGGTACCGACGTCCATGCCCACCGGGTCCATGCCCTCGTGGTGGCTCTTCTTCAGGGCCTCGTCGTACTCGTCGGTGTGCGCGGCCTGCGCGAAGGAGCTGTCGAGGCCGACCTCGTCGAGCGCCTTGGCGATCACGTCGTCGAAGTCCTTGTTGCCGTTGTTGTGGATCTCGGTGCCCATCGCGGTGTACAGCGGCGCGAGGATGTCGTCGCCCTTCTGCTGCGCCGCGGCGATGCACACGCGCACCGGACCCCACGCCTTCTTCATCATCTCGGCGTACTCGTCGGGCAGGTCCCGGCCCTCGTTGAGCACGGCGAGGCTCATGACGTGCCAGTGCGTCTCGACGTCGCGCACCTGCTCGACCTCGAGCATCCAGCGCGAGGTGATCCAGGCGAACGGGCACAGCGGGTCGAACCAGAAATCGACGCGGGTCTTGTCTGCCATGGCGGTCGGGTTCCCTTCTGAGACGTCCTCATTCGGGCAACCCCCGTGAGGCCCCGCCGTGTTCCCGGTCCGCCGTAGGGTGTCGCCGTGGCTGCCCCGAACCTGACCCGCGCCGACGCCGCGACACGCGCCGAGCTGCTCGAGGTCGACGCCTACGACGTCGACCTCGACCTCACCGACGCGTCGACCGGCGCGCCGGGCGAGACCACCTTCCGGTCGATCAGCACGGTGCGGTTCCGCGCGACGCAGCCCGGCGCCACGAGCTGGATCGACGTCGTCGCCGCGGGCGTGCGCTCCGCGGAGCTCAACGGCACCCCGCTCGACGTCTCCGGCTACGACGAGGAGCAGGGCATCGCCCTGCCCGACCTGCAGGCCGACAACACCCTGGTCGTCGACGCCGACGCCCGCTACATGAACACCGGCGAGGGCCTGCACCGCTTCGTCGACCCGGTCGACGAGGGCGTCTACCTCTACAGCCAGTTCGAGACGGCCGACGCCAAGCGCATGTTCGCCTGCTTCGACCAGCCCGACCTCAAGGCGCCGATCCGGATGACGGTGACGGCGCCGTCGAGCTGGGAGGTCGTCTCCAACGGGGCCGCCGAGAGCGCCACCGAGGCCGGCGGCGTCACCCGCCACGTGTTCGCCCCGACGCCGCGGATCTCCACCTACCTCGTCGCGCTGATCGCCGGGCCCTACGCGAAGTGGACCGACACCTACACCGACGAGCACGGCAGCATCCCGCTGGGCATCTACTGCCGCGCGAGCCTCGCCGAGTACATGGACGCCGACCGGCTGTTCACCGAGACCAAGCAGGGCTTCGGCTTCTACCACCGCAACTTCGGGGTGCCCTACCCCTTCGGCAAGTACGACCAGCTCTTCGTGCCCGAGTTCAACGCCGGCGCGATGGAGAACGTCGGCGCCGTGACGTTCCTCGAGGACTACGTCTTCCGCAGCCGCGTCACCCGCTACCTCTACGAGCGCCGCGCCGAGACCGTGCTGCACGAGATGGCGCACATGTGGTTCGGCGACCTCGTGACCATGCGCTGGTGGGACGACCTGTGGCTCAACGAGTCGTTCGCGACGTGGGCCAGCGTCGTCAGCCAGGCCGAGGCCACCGAGTACCGCAACGCGTGGACGACGTTCGCCAACGTCGAGAAGTCGTGGGCCTACCGCCAGGACCAGCTGCCCTCGACCCACCCCGTCGCCGCCGACATCCCCGACCTGCAGGCCGTCGAGGTCAACTTCGACGGCATCACCTACGCCAAGGGCGCGTCGGTGCTCAAGCAGCTCGTCGCCTACGTCGGGCAGGACGAGTTCCTCTCCGGGCTGCGGCTGTACTTCTCGCGCCACGCCTACGGCAACGCCACGTTCGACGACCTGCTCGGCGCCCTCACCGAGGCCTCCGGCCGCGACCTGTCGGGCTGGAGCGCGCAGTGGCTGCGCACGACGGGGCTGAACTCGCTCTCGCCGTCGTTCTCCGTCGGCGAGAACGGCCGGTACACGTCATTCGAGGTCGTGCAGGGCGGCGCCCGGCCCGGCGCCGGGGAGCTGCGCACGCACCGCCTGGCCGTCGGCGTCTACGGCGACGACGGTACGGGCAAGCTGGTCCGGCAGCACCGCGTCGAGCTCGACGTCGACGGCGACCGCACCGAGGTGCCCGAGCTGGTCGGCGCCGAGGCGGGCGCGCTCGTGCTGGTCAACGACGACGACCTCACCTACTGCACGATGCGCCTCGACGAGCGCTCGCTGACCACGCTGATCGACCGCGTCGGCGACATCGCCGAGCCGCTGCCCCGCACGCTGTGCTGGTCGGCGGCCTGGGAGATGACCCGCGAGGCCGAGCTGCGCGCCCGCGACTTCGTGGCGCTCGTGACCGGCGGGCTCGCGGCCGAGAGCGAGGTCGGCGTCGTGCAGCGGCTGCTGCTGCAGGCGCAGACCGCGCTCGCGTCGTACGCCGAGCCGAGCTGGGCGGTGACCGAGGGCTGGCCGCAGTTCGTCGCGACGCTGCTCGAGCTGGTGCACACCGACACGGGCTCGGACCACCAGCTGGCGATCGTCAACGCCCTCGCCGGCTCGGTGCTCACGGCGGAGGCGCTCGACGTCATCGCCGGCTGGCGCTCCGGGGACAAGCCGCTCGAGGGCCTCACCGTCGACACCGACCTGAGCTGGCGCCTCCTTCACGCCCTCGTCGCCCACGGGGCGGCCGGCGAGGCGGAGATCGACGAGGAGTACGCCCGCGACAACACCGCCACCGGCCGGCGCATGGCCGAGCGGGCCCGGGCGCTGCTGCCGACCCCGGAGGCCAAGGCCGAGGCGTGGCGCCGGGCGGTCGAGGACGACACCCTGCCCAACGCCATCAACTCGGCGATCATCATGGGCTTCTCGCACCCGGCCCAGCAGGCGCTGCTCGCGGACTACGTGCCGAAGTACTTCGCCGTCGTCGACGAGGTCTGGGCGCGGCGCTCCTCGGAGCAGGCGCAGCCGATGGTCCAGGGCCTCTTCCCGTCCTGGGCCGTCGAGCAGGCGACCGTCGAGGCCGCCGACGCCTGGCTCGCCGGCGACCACCCGCCGGCCCTGCGCCGCCTGGTCACCGAGGGCCGCGCGGGCGTGGTGCGCGCCCTCGCCGCGCGGGAGTTCGACCAGGGCTGAGCACCCGCCCCGGCACCCCCCGGAACGAACGAACGGCGCTCTCGCTGCTTCCGAAGCAGCGAGAGCGCCGTTCGTTTCCGAGGGGGGCGGGCCGGACGGCCTAGTGCGCGTGGCCCGCCTGGTCGGCGAGCATCGTCAGGCCCTCGACCATGCCGCCGACGAGGTCGGACTCCTTGAACGACGCGACCATGCTCATCACGGCGAGCTTGGCGCCGCGGTCGTCGATGCGGCGGCTGGACTCGGCGCCGGTGACGACCTCGACGACGCGCTCGCCCGGCGACACCGCGACGACGACCGACTCCGCCGCGCGGTCGCCCAGCGACGCGTGCAGCTCCTCGGCGCGCTCGCGGGACCGGATGCCGAGCGCGCCGACGTAGAGCGTGAACAGCAGCCCGGTCTCGCGGCAGGCCAGCGTCAGGGCCTCGTCGAGGCGGGAGAGCTGGGACGACGTGAACGGCGTGCGGGAGTCCTCGGCGAGGACGTCGGACGCCTCGGAGATGCGGCCCGACGCCGTCGCGACGCGCGCCTCCCCGACGACCGGGTCCTCGAGGATGCCGGGGCCGCTGGTCAGCCGGGTGGTCTCCCCCGGCGCGTCCTGCCCGGCGGGGACGACCTCACCACGTGCCACGAGCGCCTCCTCGGGCGGTGTGCTCGGCGGCCGGGCCGGCGGGCACGGCCTCGACGGTCGGCCCGGCGACGCCGGAGCCGCGGGGGTTGCCCATCCACCACAACGGCTCGTGGTCCCACTCGTCGCCCGAGCGGTAGCGCGCGCCGCGCGAGGACGGGCGGATCAGGGTGGCCGCCGCGATGAGGAGGAATCCCCCGACCGGCGCCACCACGTAGAGCAGGATCGTGGTCAGCGGGCTCACGCGCAGCACCGTAGTGGATGGGGTCCACGACGTCCCGTCGTAGGACGTCACACCACGGGCGGGCGCCGGTGGGACCACGGCCGCGCGGCCTCCAGCTGCGCGCCGAGCGCGAGCAGCACGTCCTCCTCACCGCGCCGCCCGCGCAGCGAGACGCCGATCGGCAGGCCGTCCGCCCACGACAGCGGCAGCGAGATCGCGGGCTCGCCGGTGAGGTTGGCGATCGCGGTCCAGGGCGTGAACGCGACCTGGCGGGCGAAGTCCTCGGCCGGGTCGCCGCCGTCGGTGAACCACCCGACCGGGCGGGGCGGCAGGGCGACGGTGGGGGTGAGCACGGCGTCGAAGCCCGCGCGCTCCGCGACCATCGCCCGGGTGACGACGTGCACCGTCTGCAGCGCGGCCATCGCCGCCATCCCGCCGTACTCGCGGCCGCGGGCCCGCAGCCAGCGCGTGAGCGGCTGGAGGCGGGGCTCGTCGGCCGGGTCGACGGGGTCGCCGAGCGACAGGACCTTCCACAGCACGAGGAACGCCTCGACGCCCGCGTCGGGCAGCCGCAGCGCCACGGGCTCGACCTCGTGCCCGAGCTCGGCCAGGAGCGCGCCCGTCTCCTCCGCGGCCCGACGGCATGCCGGGTCGACGACAGTGGCGTCGATCGGCGGGTCGACCGCGAGCGCGATCCGGCGCCGACCCGGGTCGCGGGCGGCCGCGGCGAGGTAGCCCCCGGCGGGCGGCGTGGCCGGCACGAACGGCTCCCCCGGCGACGGCCGCGCCATCGCGTCGAGCAGCGCGGCGGCGTCGGCGACGGTCCGCGCGATCGGCCCGTGCACCGACATGCCGGCCGGGTCCCCGCCCGCCGGTCCCTGCGGGACGCGCCCGCGGGTCGTCTTCAGCCCGACGAGCCCGCAGACCGCGGCGGGGATGCGGACCGAGCCGCCGCCGTCGGTGCCGTGGGCGACGGGCAGGATCCCCGCGGCGACCGCCGCCGCGGCCCCGCCCGACGAGCCGCCGGCCGACCGCGTGCGGTCCCACGGCGTGACCGCCGGTGGGGCACCCGCGGGCTCGGTGTAGCAGGGCAGGCCGAACTCGGGCACCGCGGTCTTGCCGATGCTGACCGTCCCGGCGTCGCGCAGGAGACCGACGACGTCGTCGTCGCGGTCGGGGACGTGCCCGGCGTGGACTACCGAACCCCGCGCCGTCGGGATCCCGGCGGTCGCCGTCAGGTCCTTCACGGCCGTGGGCACGCCGGCCAGCGGGCCCGCGGGACGGTGCCGGTCCAGCGCGCGGGCCGCGTCGAGCGCCCGGTCCGGCGTCAGCACGCTGAACGCCCCCAGCGCCGGACCGAGACGTTCGGCCCGGGCCAGCGCCGCCTCGACGACCTCGACGACCGTGACGTCGCCGCGCCGGACCGCCGCGGCGGTCTCGAGGGCCGTCAGCTCGTGGAGATCGCTCACGGTTGGCCCATGCTGCCGCACGGGCGCAGGCCCCGCTCAGGCCGCCGTCTCCCCCAGGTACGGCAGCCACAGCGGGTCGGCGTCGACGAGCCCGGCGAGCAGGCGCCAGTGCCGCCCGCGGGGCGCGGTGGGCATGGTGCGCAGCGGCCACCCGAGCTCGGCGAGCAGCTTGTCCGCCTTCTTGTGGTTGCAGCGCGCGCAGCACGCGACGCAGTTCTCCCACGTGTGCGTGCCGCCGCGGCTGCGGGGCACGACGTGGTCGATGGTCTCCGCGCGTCCGCCGCAGTAGGCGCACCGGAAGCGGTCGCGGTGCATGAGCGCGGCCCGCGTGAGCGGCACCCGGGCGCGGTAGGGCACCCGCACGTACGCGACGAGCCGGATGACGGACGGGACCTCGACCGCGCCGGTGGCCGAGTGCAGCACGAGCCCGGCGGCGTCGCCGTGCACCACCTCGGCCTTGCCGCAGACCAGCAGGACGATCGCGCGCCGGAGGGGCAGCGCGGTCAGGGGCTCGAAGGTGGCGTTGAGGAGCAGGACCCGGCGGCGGCCCCACGGCGGCGACGGCGGCGGCGGGGTGGGCGGGTGCGAGGAGTCGGTGAGGAGCGGGGGAGCGACGGTCAGTTCGGGGACGGGATCGGGAGGGTCGGACGCGCTGTGCGGCGCGGTGGTGGGCGGGACCTCGCTGACCAGCGGAGTCACGCTGCCGGGTTGTCGTTCGTGCACACGACCACCTCCCGGGAGAGTAGGACCCAGTCGACCACACAACGGGCCGGTCCGCACGGGTGTTCTCACCGAGCGCACCGGCGCGTCGCCGGTGCGTCACGGGCGTGTCATCCCCCGGCGGGCGCCCGTCCGATCGGCCGCCCCGGCGGCCCCGGCGGCCCCCGCCGCCGGGTGCTCTACCGTCGGATGCCGTGACGGTGCCGTTGCCGACCCCGCCCCCGACGACCACCACCCCGGTCACCACGACGCCCACGCCGGACCTGTCGTCGCCGCTCTCGTCACCGCTGCCGGTGCAGGCGCCGGCCTGCGCCACCGACCAGGGCTCGCTCTGCGCCCGGGTCTACCAGCTCACCCAGACCGACTGGCTCTCGCGCTCCGCCGACGAGCTCGTCGGGCACGGCGTGGTCGTGCTGCTGATCCTCGTGGTCGCGGTGGTCCTGCGCTTCGCCGTCCACCGGGCGATCAACCGGCTGACCGCCGGCGCCGGCCAGGGCCGCGTCCCGACGTTGCTGCGCCCGCTGCGCGACCGGGCCGTGCGCACGCTGCGCGACGCCGCTCCCCTCATGGTCGAGCGTCGCGCGCAGCGGGCGCAGGCCATCGGGTCGGTACTGCGCTCGTTCTCGACGATCCTGATCTACGGGGTCGCGTTCGTGCTGGTCCTCGGGGAGTTCGGGGTCAACCTCGCCCCGATCATCGCGTCGGCGGGCATCGTCGGCGTCGCCATCGGCTTCGGCGCGCAGAACCTCGTGCGCGACTTCCTGTCCGGCATCTTCATGATGCTCGAGGACCAGTACGGCGTCGGCGACGTCGTCGACCTGGGCGAGGCGACCGGCACGGTCGAGGCGGTCGGCCTGCGGGTCACGACGCTGCGGGACATCGCGGGCACGGTCTGGTACGTCCGCAACGGCGAGGTCCTGCGCGTGGGCAACTCGAGCCAGGGCTACTCGGTCGCCGTCGTCGACATCCCCGTCGGCCACTCCGCCGACGTCGACGAGGCCATCGAGATCGCCGAGCGCGCGGCGATCACCGAGTGCGCGGAGGAGAAGATCGCGGCGAAGGTGATCGCACCCCCGGAGATGCTCGGCGTCCAGTCGGTCACCGCGGAGGGCGTGCTGCTGCGCCTGACGATCCGCACCCGGCCCGGCGAGCAGTGGGCGGTGCAGCGCGCGGTGGCCGCCGAGGTGAAGTCGGCGCTCGACGACGCCGGCGTCCCCGCGCCGTACCCGTTCGCCGGGCGGCCCGGGGTCGCCGGACCCGGCACCCCAGCCGTCTGACCCGGCCGTCCGACCCCGGCCGTCTGACGGGCCGCGCGGGATCCGGGACACTGACCGGGTGAGCGCACCACGGACACCGGAGACCTTCTACGAGGCCGTGGGCGGGCACGAGACGTTCGTGGCGATCGTGCACCGCTTCTACGAGCAGGTCGCCGACGACCCCGTCCTGCGTCCCCTCTACCCCGAGGAGGACCTGGGCCCGGCCGAGCAGCGCCTGCTGATGTTCCTCGAGCAGTACTGGGGCGGTCCCCAGACCTACTCCCACCAGCGCGGGCACCCCCGTCTGCGCATGCGCCACGGCCCGTTCCCCATCGGGCCCCTCGAGCGCGACGCGTGGCTGCGCTGCATGCGCGTCGCCGTCGACGAGGCCGACCTGCCCGACGAACGCCGCCGGCAGATGTGGGAGTACTTCGAGATGGCGGCGACGAGCATGATGAACAAGGCCTGGTAGGAACGCGATCATGGCCGACAACCCGCTCCAGAACGTCAGCTTCCCGAGCAACGGACGCACGGCGCACGGCTACCTCGCGCTGCCGGAGTCCGGCTCGGGGCCGGGCGTCATCGTCATCCAGGAGTGGTGGGGTCTCACGAGCCACATCGCCGACGTCACCAACCGCCTCGCCGCGGAGGGCTTCGTCGCGCTGGCCCCCGACCTCTACGGCGGCGCCACCACCCACGACGCCGACGAGGCCGGCCGGCTCATGCAGGAGCTCCCGGTCGACCGGGCGGCCACCGACCTCGGCGGCGCCGTCGACTTCCTGCTCGCCCGCGAGGCCGTCGTCGGGGGCAAGGTCGGCGCCGTCGGGTTCTGCATGGGCGGTGGGTTCGTGCTGGTCCTCGCCGCGCAGCAGGGCGACAAGATCGGCGCGGCGGTGCCGTTCTACGGCGTGCTGGGCGAGGACTACCCCAGCTTCGCGAACCTCTCCGCGCCCCTGCTCGGCCACTTCGGCGAGGAGGACGACATGGCTCCGCCGGAGGCCGTCGAGGAGCTGGCCGAGCGCATCGAGGCCGAGTCCGGCGTCCGCCCCGACTTCCGCATCTACCCGTCCGGGCACGCGTTCTTCAACGACGAGAACCACCTGGGCACCTACGACCCCGAGCAGGCCCTCAAGGCGTGGAGCGCCACCCGCGACTTCCTGCGCGAGAACCTCGGCTGACGCCTCACGTCAGGAGCGACAGCCGGGGGCGGCGATGGCGGACGATCCCGGCGCCGACGGCGGGCGGCCCGGCGACGAGGCGCAGCCACGCACCGTCGTCGGAGAGCTCCACCGGCACCGGCCCGCCGTCGTCGGACCACCCCATCCCGGCGACGGCGACCAGGCAGCGTGCCGGCACCCGCACGCCGTCGTGCTCCCACGCCGTGTCGTCGAGCGCGCCGCCCGCCACCGCGTCGTCCACCGCGGCGGCCGGCACCTCCCCCACTCCGCGCCACGGCCCGACGGGCGGCAGCGCTCCGCGCCACCGGTCGTCCACCGGCGCGCCGGGGTCGAGCTCCGGGGCGTCGACGACGCTCAGCGCGGCCAGCAGGTCCGAGCCGACCACCGTGACGTCGGACGGATGGACACGTCCCGGTACCCCGGCCGCGACGAGCACGTCGAACGGCGTCGCCGCCCACAGCCCGACGCCGTCCGGCGTGGCCCGCAGCCGCACCGCGACCGCGGGATCCAGACGCACCACCCGCCCGACGACGTCGGCGAGTGCCGCACGGTGCGCGGCGTCGGGAATCCCGAGGGTCACTCCGTGTACTCCGCCAGGAACTGCTGTTCCTCGCCGGTGAGCCGCCGGGGCCGCGAGGTCGCCAGGTCGTAGGGCACGAGCTGCGTGGTCGCGGTGACGGCGGGCTTGGCCTCGTCGAAGCCGCCGTCGCCGGGCAGCAGCAGCCGGTAGGCGACCTGGAACGACGCCGCCCTGACGTCCTGTGCGGTCATCGCCACCCGCACCCCCGCCGGCGTCCACGGGATCGGGCGCCGGTAGCGGACCTCGAGCGCCGCGACGAGCAGGCCCGCCTCGAACGCCGCCACCCCGGCGCGGGTGGCGGCGTCGAACAGCAGCCCGGTGCGGGCGTCCTCGAGCAGCGTGACCACGCGGGCGTGGTTGACGTGCCCGTAGGCGTCCTGGTCGGACCAGCGGACCGCGACGTCGTTGACGTAGGGCGCCACGCGTCTCGTACCTCCTGCTAACGGACCATGCTGCGGATCTGGCGGGCGGCGACCGACACGGTCGCCAGGTCGGCACGGCCCTGGTCGGCGATCTCGGCGAGCGCCGTGCGCGCCCGCATGAGCCGCGAGGCGTTGGCCTGCTCCCAGTGCTCGATCTTCTCGTCGGCCGACTCGTCGGAGCTCGTGTCGGCGAGCACGTCGAGGGTGATCGCCCGCAGCGACGAGTACAGCTCGTCGCGCAGCGACAGCCGTGCCAGCGCGTGCCAGCGGTCGGTGCGGTCCAGCGCGGCCACCGCGGTGAGCAGCGCGTCGAGACCGAGGTGCTCGGAGAGCGCGTAGTACAGCTCGGCGACGGCGAGCACCTCGTCGTCGGTGACCTCACCGTCGTCGACGTGCACACCGCCCTGCTCGCGCTCGGCGATCTCGACGACGTCGGCGATGTCGAGCACCCCGAACGCGTAGAGCCCGCCGACCGCGCGCCGGGCGAGGTCCGCGGGCGCGCCGGCGATCGTGTAGTCGCGGACGCGGCGGGTCAGGCCCTCGGCCTCCTGCCCGCGCAGCAGCTCGGGCACCTTCGGACCGAGCAGCGCCATCGCCCGCGAGTACCGGTGGATCTCCGCCCCCACCGCCAGCGGCTGCGGGCGCCGGGTGAGGAACCAGCGGGCCACGCGGTCGAGCTGGCGGCGCGCCTGCAGCGTAAGGCGGTCGGCGAGGTAGGCCGAGACGTCCGCCGCCGCGAGGTCGGCGGCGAGCTCGTCGAGCCCGAACACCCCCGTGGCGACGTGGTACGCCCGCACCGCGTCCGCCGGGCTCGCCGCGACCTCGGCCACCAGCCGGAACACGTACGACAGCCCGCCGCCGTCGACGACGGTGTTCGACAGCATCGTGGTGACGATCTGGCGCCGCAGCGGGTGCACGGCCACGGCCTCCGGGTAGCTCTCCGCGAGCGCCGGCGGGAAGTAGGCCGGCAGCCGCCGGGTGAACACGTCGAGGTCCGGCAGCTCGGAGTCCGCCAGCGCGTCGGTGAGGTCGAGCTTGACGTGCGCCATCAGCGTGCACAGCTCCGGGCTCGACAGGCCCTCGTCCTCGGCCATGCGCGCCGCGAAGCCCTCGTCGTCGGGCAGCACGTCGAGTTCGCGGTCGAGCCGGCCGCGCGCCTCGAGGTCGGCGACGAGGTCGCGGTGGACGTGCATCATCCCGGCCGCGTGCGCGCGCGAGACGCCCAGCACCTCGTTCTGCGCGACGTTGTCGGCCAGCACCAGGGCGGCGACGTCGTCGGTGGTGGCCGCGATCTGCTCGTCGCGCTCGTGGGCCGCGAGCTCGCCCCGCTCCACCAGCGAGTCGAGCAGGATCTTGATGTTGACCTCGTGGTCGGAACAGTCGACCCCAGCGCTGTTGTCCACCGCGTCGGTGTTGACCTTGCCGCCGTGGCGCGCGTACTCGATGCGCCCGAGCTGGGTGAGCCCCAGGTTGCCGCCCTCGCCGACGACCTTGACCCGCAGCTCGTCGCCGTCGACGCGCACCGCGTCGTTGCCCTTGTCGCCGACGTCCGCGTGGGTCTCGCCCGACGCCTTGACGTAGGTGCCGATGCCGCCGTTCCACAGCAGGTCCACCGGGGCGCGCAGCACCGCGCGCACCAGCGTCGGCGGGTCGACCTCGCCGGGCTCGGTGCCGAGCGCCCGGGCCACCTCCGGCGAGACCGGGATCGCCTTCATCGTGCGGGGGTAGACCCCGCCACCCTCGCTGATCAGCGAGGTGTCGTAGTCCGCCCAGGACGAGCGCGGCAGCTCGAACAGCCGCCGGCGCTCCGCGAACGACACCGCCGGGTCCGGGTCGGGGTCGAGGAACACGTGCCGGTGGTCGAACGCCGCGACGATCCGCAGGTGCTCGGAGAGCAGCATGCCGTTGCCGAAGACGTCGCCGGACATGTCGCCGACGCCGACCACGGTGATCTCGTCGGTCGCGAGGTCGCGGTCGAGCTCGCGGAAGTGCCGCCGCACGCTCTCCCACGCGCCGCGGGCAGTGATGCCCATGGCCTTGTGGTCGTAGCCCACCGAGCCGCCCGAGGCGAACGCGTCGCCCAGCCAGAAGCCGTACTCGCCGGCGACGGCGTTGGCCGTGTCGGAGAACGTCGCCGTGCCCTTGTCCGCCGCCACCACGAGGTACGGGTCGTCGCCGTCGTAGCGCACGACGTCGGCCGGGGTGCGCACCGCGGAGTCCGCCGCGTGGCCGGCGCGGTCGTCGACGAGGTCGAGCAGGCCGGCGATGAACATGCGGTAGCAGGCCACGCCCTCCGCCCGCTGGGCCTCGCGGTCCGCACCGGCGTCGCCCGTCGGGGCCGGCGGCCGCTTGACCACGAACCCGCCCTTCGCACCGACGGGCACGATCACCGCGTTCTTCACCGCTTGTGCCTTGACCAGGCCCAGGATCTCGGTGCGGTAGTCCTGCAGGCGGTCCGACCAGCGCAGACCGCCGCGCGCGATCGCGCCGAAGCGCAGGTGCACGCCCTCGACGCGGGCGGAGTGCACGAAAGTCTCGATAGCCGGCACCGGCTCCGGGACGCCCGGCACCTGCGCCGGGTCGAGCTTCAGCGCGAGGAACGGGCGCGGGTGGCCCTGCTCGTCGCGCCGGAAGAAGTTGGTGCGCAGCGTCGCCCGCACCACCCCGAGCAGCGAGCGCAGGATGCGGTCGGCGTCGAGGCTGGTGACCTCGGCGATGGCGGCGGTGACGCGGGCGTCGACCTCCGCGACCCGCCGGTCCCGCTCGCCCACCGGGAGCGCCGGGTCGAACCGCGCCTCGAACAGCTCCACCAGGCCCACGGCCACGTCGCAGTGGGCGTTCACCACCTCGGTGATGTAGCTCTGCCCGTACGGGCTGCCGATCTGGCGCTGGTAGCGGGAGAACGCGCGCAGCACCGCGGCCTGCCGCCACGTCAGGCCGGCGCGCAGCACGAGGGCGTTGAACCCGTCGGCGCCGACACGGCCGGTCCAGACGACGTCGAAGGCCTCGGCGAACCGCTCGGTGAGGTCCTGCTCGGTGCCCGGCGGCACGGCGTCGACGGTGTCGGTGGTGCCGAGCCGCAGGCCGAAGTCGTTGATCCAGCAGGTGACGCCGTCGCTGCGGGTGACCTCGTACGGGCGCTCGTCGACCACGACCACGCCCAGCGACTGCAGCGCCGGCAGCACCGACGACAGCGTCGCGCGGCGGCCGGCGAGGTAGAGCTTGAGCCGGCGGTCGCCCGCGTCGGGGTTCGTCGGGTGGTAGAGCCGCACCGCGGTGTCCCGGCCCGGCCCGTCGTCGCCCGCGACCGTCAGGCCGTCGAGGACCCGCAGGTCCAGCAGGCCGCGCTCCGGACCGAAGTCCTCCTTGTACGACTCGGCGAACGGCTCGCCGATGGTCGCCAGAACGGCGCGCTCCTCGCCGGTCGCGTGCTCGCGCAGGCGGTCCGACCACGTGCGCGCGGCCTCGGCGAGCTCGTGGGTGAGCGCCTCCAGGTCGGGCGTCACCGGCTCCTCGCGCCCGGTGTGCACGGTGACGTGCAGGAGCGCGAGCTGGTCCTCGGTGACGCGCGCGGTGTGCTCGAGGTCGGTGCCGTGCAGCTCGCGCATGAGGACGTCCTGCATGAGCGTGCGGGCCGCGGTGGTGTAGCGGTCGCGCGGCAGGTAGATCATGCAGGAGAAGTAGCGGCCGTACGGGTCGCGGCGCAGGAACAGCCGCACGCGGCGCCGCTCGGCGAGGTCCAGCACGCCGGTGGCGGTCGCCTCCAGCGACGCGCGGTCGGTGCACAGCAGCTCCGCGCGCGGGTAGGTCTGCAGCACCTCGAGGAGGCGCTGGCCGGACCACGAGTCCACCGGCAGCCCGGTCTCGGCGACGACGTCGTGCACGCGCCGCGAGACCACGGGGATGCCGAGCACGTCGGCGTGCCGGGCGGCGACGGTGAGGATGCCGAGGAACCGGTGCTCCCCGACCAGGCGGCCCTCCTCGTCGTGGATGCTCACGCCGACGTAGAGCGGGTGCTCCGGGCGGTGCACGGTGCTCCGGGCGCTCGCGCGGGTCAGCACCAGCAGGCGCCGCGGCGTCGGGTCGCCGGCCGTGCCGGCCGGCCCCACGCTGTCCGGGCTCGCGGTGAGGGTGCGCGCGACCAGGCTGTCCCGGCGCAGGACGCCCAGCCCGGACGCCAGGACCCCGCGCAGCGCCGGCCCCTCCGGGGTGTCGACGACCTCCTGCCGGCGGTAGCCGAGGAAGATCAGGTTGCCCTGCGCGAACCAGCGCAGCAGCGCGACGGTGTCGACGACCTCGGGGCCGTCGTCCTCGCCGACGGCGGCCGCCAGCTCGTCGGCGAGCCCGCGGGCGGTGGACACCATCCGGTCGCCGTCCTCGACGACCTCGCGGACGTCGGTGAGCACGCTCGACAGCCGGGCGTGCAGGTCCGCGGCGAGGTCGCGTGCCGGATCGGAGCCGGGCAGGTCGCCGAGCTCGATGTTGACCCACGACTCCGCCACCGTGCCCGGCGGCGGCGCCGCGGCGTCCGCCCACGGCAGGATGTCGAGCAGCTCGCCGCGGACGTCGCGGCGCACGACCACGACGGGGTGCACGACGCGGTGCACCGACGCGCCGGTGCGGTCGAGCTCGGCGAGCAGCGAGTCGATGAGGAACGGCATGTCGTCGGTGACGACGAGCACCGAGATCCGTTCCGCCACCCCCGGGGTGTCCAGCACCGCCGTCACCGGCTTCCCGGGCACGCGCAGACGCGCCAGGCTGCGGTGGGCGCGCACGGTGGCGAGCGCGTCCGCGGGGTCCGCGACGAGCTCGTCGTCGGGCACGCGGTCGAAGTAGGTGACCGCCAGCTCCCCCAGCGCCGGATCCGGCGGGTCCCCCTCGGCGGCCGCCGCGCGCAGCACGGCCCGGTCGGTCGGCCACCCGCCGGTCGCGTCGGCACCCGTCCGGCCGGAGCTGGTGGTCGCGGTCATCCCGTCGCCCTCCCCGGCCGGAGGCGTCCACGGCACGGAGGAGTGATCACGGAACCACCCTAACGATGCTCACCGGCGTGCCCGGCGGTCCTCGGCGGGCCCGGCGGCCGATCCCGCCGCGTGGTAGACGTCCATCGCCTCCGCCAGGAGGTCGGCCAGCCGCGGCTCGGCGCCGTCGCCCCGGGCCGCCGGGACGCCGCCGTTCGGCGCGGACGAGCGCCCGTCGGAGCGGGCGGGCGGACCGCTCGGGGCCGCCGGCCGGACCGACGGCGGGCGGTCGGCGGCCGGGGGCGGCGCCGCGGGGATGCCGGGGCTGCGGGTCGTGCCGAGCGGGACCCCGGGGTCCTGGTACTCGCTGAGCAGGTCCACCAGCGTCAGGGCCAGCTCCTGCGCCCACTCGTCGTCGACGCCGGCCGGGCGGGGCGGCGCGGACAGCACCGGGAGCGCGGGTGCCGGGGACGGCGTCCCCGACACCGCGTCCGGAGCGGCGCCGCTGGGGGTGTGCGTGTCGTGGTCGCGGTGCCCGTTGACGTGGCGGTCGTGGCGGTCGTGGCGGTCGTGGCCGTCGTGCCCGTTGCGTCCCGGGTCCGGGTCGACGGCGCGGTCGTCGGCCCGCGGGGCGAGGAGATCGTCGCCGGGCTCGCGGCTGCTGTCGCCCCACGCGGAGCGGCCGCCGGCGTCGTCCCGCGCGGAGGGCCCGGTGCGGAACGATGTGAGGTCGTCGCCGCCGAGGTCCGGCGACGGTCCGCCCCGCTCGTCGTCGTCCCGGCCCGCGCCGTCCGGACGCCGGGACAGCCATGTGTCCCTGGTCTCCCACCGCGCGCGGGCGCGTGCCAGTCGCCGGCTCCGGGTCGCCGCGGCGTCGTCGGCCGGCTCGTGGCCGGCGGCACCGTCCTCGTCCGGGGCCGCCCCGCGGGCGTCGTCCGCGCTCGTCCCGTTCGCCTCCGCGGCGGCCCCGGCACGGGCGGCGAGCGCCGCCGCCAGCAGTCCGTCGGGCTCGGCGTCCTCGCGGTACCGCGAGCGCCGGCGGCGGGGCTCGGCCGGGACGTCCGGGTCCGCCGAAGGCTCGGCGGGCTGCGACGGTTCCGGGGGCTCGTCTGCGACGGGCGCGGGCTCGGCGGGCGCGCGCGGTCGGGCGCTCGCGGCGATGGCGGCGTCGAGGGCCGCGAGCGACGCGGCCATCCACGACGTGTCGGACGACTCGGCCTCGCCTTCGGGCGGAGCGAACCCGCCGTCGGACGGAGCCGGGAGGTCGTCGAACCGTGCGGGCCCGTCGTCGGACCGCAGCCTGCCGTCGTCGGAGCCGTCGGGCCCGTCGTCGGCCACGGGGCCGGCCGGCAGGATCACCGACGGCAGGTCGGCCTCCGGTGCCGCGTCCGCGGCGGCGGAGTGGCCCGTGCCGGACGCCGGGAGGCGGTCGTCGGGAGCCGCCAGGGCCACGGCCAGCGCGATGCGGGCCCGCGTCGTCTCGTCGTGCGCAGCCGTCGCGTGCCGGTGGGCCCGCCGCACCTCCTCGAGGGCGCGGTCCGTCTCGCCGCGACGCGCCGCGACGTCCGCGAGCACCTCCACCGCCTCGGCGACCTGCGCCTCGTGCCCCCGGGCGGCGAGGTCGGCCTCGGCCTCCCGGGCCAGCCGGTCGGCGGTGTCGAGATCCCCGGCCGGCAGGTGCACCCAGCGCGCCAGCGCGCAGCGCACACGTCCGAGGGCCAGCGAGGTGGTCGCTCCGGGGGTGGTCGCCAGGGCGGGCGCGCCGGCCGCGCGGGCCTCGTCGGGGCGCCCGAGCTCGGCGAGCACGTCGACGTGGTCCGCGAGGGCGAGCGCCGCCTCGTGGCCACCGTCCCCGCCGCGGGCGGCCGTCGCGACGCCGAGCACCGCGTCCGGGCCGGCCGCGTCGGCCGAGACCCGGCGTGCCTGCGCCCGCGCCCGCTGGACCGCCACGCGGCGCGGGTCGGCGGGCGCCTCGGCGAGGACGTCCTCCACCTGGCGCGCCTCCGCGTCGACGCCCGCGACGTCGCGCAGCGCCGCACGGGCGGCGGCCCAGGCCACCAGGGCGTCCGCCCGTGCCGTCGGTGGGAGGACCCGCCCGCCGGCGAGCGGCTCGAGCAGCGCCTCGGCCGCGCCGGGATCGCCGCACCGCACGGCGGCCCGGGCGAGCTCGCACCGCAGGACCGCCGCGTCGGTCGCCCGGCCGTCGCTCTCGGCCTCGCGCAGGTGCGGCAGGGCCCGGACCACGAGCTCGGCCGGTCGGTCGGACTGGCCGAGGGCCAGCACGGCGGACCGCTCGGCCGCGCCCCGGACACCGACGTCGGCCCCGGCGGCCCGGGCGGCGTGCTCGGCGAGCGCGACCGAGAGCTGCGGATCGGTCCACCGCAGACCCTCCGCGACCTCCAGGATCGCGCTCACGCTCAGCCCGGGAGCGGGCTGCCGCGCCGGCACCTCCACGTCGCCCGGACCCCTCAGTCCCGGGTCAGCTTGCGGTGGGTGACCCGGTGCGGGCGTGCGGCGTCGGGCCCGAGCCGGGCGATCTTGTTCTCCTCGTAGTCCGCGAAGTTGCCCTCGAACCAGAACCACGACGCCGGGTGATCGTCCGTGCCCTCCCACGCGAGGATGTGGGTGCAGACGCGGTCGAGGAACCAGCGGTCGTGCGAGACCACCACGGCGCAGCCCGGGAAGTTCTCGAGCGCGTTCTCGAGCGACGAGAGCGTCTCGACGTCGAGGTCGTTGGTGGGCTCGTCGAGGAGCAGGAGGTTGCCGCCCTGCTTCAGCGTCATCGCCAGGTTGAGCCGGTTCCGCTCGCCGCCGGAGAGCACGTTCACCGGCTTCTGCTGGTCCGGGCCCTTGAAGCCGAACGCCGAGATGTAGGCCCGTGAGGGCATCTCGACGTGGCCGACCTGGATGTGGTCGAGGCCGTCGGAGACGACCTTCCACACGTTGTCGGTGCCCGAGAGGCCCTCGCGGTTCTGGTCGACGTACGACAGCTTGACCGTGTCACCGACCCGGACGTCGCCGGAGTCCGGCTTCTCGATCCCGACGATCGTCTTGAACAGCGTCGTCTTGCCGACACCGTTCGGGCCGATGACGCCGACGATGCCGTTCGGCGGCAGCGTGAACGACAGATCCTTGATCAGCAGGCGGTCGTCGAAGCCCTTGTCGAGGTGGCTCACCTCGACCACGACGTTGCCCAGGCGCGGACCCGGCGGGATCTGGATCTCCTCGAAGTCCAGCTTGCGGGTCTTCTCCGCCTCCGCCGCCATCTCCTCGTAGCGCGCGAGCCGCGACTTGCTCTTGGCCTGCCGGGCCTTCGCCCCGCTGCGCACCCAGGCGAGCTCGTCGGCCAGGCGCTTGCGCAGCTTGGCGTCCTTGCGTCCCTGGACGGCGACGCGCTCGGCCTTCTTCTCGAGGTAGGTGGAGTAGTTGCCCTCGTACGGGTAGGCCCGCCCGCGGTCGAGCTCGAGGATCCACTCGGCCACGTTGTCGAGGAAGTACCGGTCGTGGGTGACGGCCAGCACCGCGCCCTCGTAGCTCGCCAGGTGCTGCTCGAGCCACTGCACGCTCTCGGCGTCGAGGTGGTTGGTCGGCTCGTCGAGCAGCAGCAGGTCGGGCTTGCTGATCAGGAGCTTGCAGAGCGCCACGCGGCGGCGCTCACCACCGGAGAGGTGGGTGACCGGCTCGTCGCCCGGCGGGCAGCGCAGCGCGTCCATCGCCTGCTGGAGCTGGGAGTCGAGGTCCCACGCGTCCGCGGTGTCCAGGTCCTCCTGGAGCGCGCCCATCTCCTCCATGAGCTCGTCGGAGTAGTCGGTGGCCATGAGCTCGGCGATCTCGTTGTAGCGCGCGAGCTTCTCGGCCACCTCGCCCGCGCCCTCCTGGACGTTGCCGAGGACCGTCTTCTCCTCGTTGAGCGGCGGCTCCTGCTGGAGGATGCCGACGCTGGCGCCCGGGGCGGCGAACGCCTCGCCGTTGTTGGCCTGGTCGAGTCCGGCCATGATCCGCAGAACGCTCGACTTGCCCGCCCCGTTGGGGCCGACGACACCGATCTTCGCGCCGGGCAGGAAGTTCAGCGTGACGTCGTCGAGGATGACCTTGTCACCATGGGCCTTGCGAACCTTCTTCATGGTGTAGATGAACTCAGCCACGCCCACGATGGTAGTTGCCACGACTCGGCGCCCACCGGCCCCGGGGGCGGTTCAGGCGCTCGCCAGCGAGGGCTCGCCCCGCCGGCGGTCGCCCGCGGCGACCCCGGCGTTGGTCGCCCCCACGGGGCCGGCGGTCGGGGTGTCGGCGGTGCCGACCTCCGAGCCGTCGCCGGCGGCGTGCGCCGACCCGGGCGCCGTGGTCGACGGGCCGCTGCCCTCACCGCCACCGGCGGCGTTCTCGCCGGTGACGGCCCCGTCACCACCCTCCACTACCGAGGGTCGCCAGCGGCGGATCTGTGCGGAGCAGCGGGCCAGGTCCGGCCCCACGGCCGTGGCCGCGATCTCGGTCATGTAGCGCCGGCCGGCCTCGGTCTCGTACTCGCGCACCGACAGCCGGCCGGACACGACCACGGGATCCCCCTTGACCAGCGACGCCATCGCACCCTCGGCCAGGCGCCGCCAGCAGTTCACCGACGCGGTGAAGCGGTCGCCGTCGACCCACGACTCCGAGGCCTTGTCCCAGCGCCGCTCCGAGCTCGCCACCCGGAACGTCACCAGGAGGTGCTCCTCGTTGGCGCCCACCCGCCGGGACACCACGTCCCCCGCGACGTTGCCCGTCACCGTCACCATCGTCTCGTTCACCGTGACCTCCGCTCGGCCCCTGCGGCCGAGGTGCTCCCCGGCCCGCCCCGAGCAGCATCGGCGCGGGGGCGGCGGCCGTGCGAGCGCGAGCCGCCCGCCTGTGGACAGGTGACGGGGGTGGGGACGGGCGCGTGCCGCGCTGCGCCGTCGGCTCGGGCGGCCGGAGGAGTCCACGCCCCCGAACGGCTCGTGCTGGAGACGACAAAAAACCCGAGACGTCGCACGACGTCTCGGGTTCGTGACATTTCCCCCGTGGATTGGTGGGGGTGGTCGGGTGTTCCGGCGGTGTCCTACTCTCCCACGACCTGGCGGTC